>NZ_JANSJA010000256.1:0-573 GCF_047462335.1 Synechococcus sp. H60.1 | reverse complement strand
TGGCAGTTGGGGTTGGTTAAGCTGCCCTACGGAAGGCACCTGAGAAATGACCGGCCCAGGGGAAGCCGGCTGAGGGGGAGGAGCCACCTGAGCTGGCGGGGAAGGGGGAGGAGTTTGGGCAAGGGGCTGAGGAGTAGGGGCTGTCCCCTGGGGAGAAGGAGAGTTTTGAGCAGCCGGAGGGGAGGCAGGAGCTGGCGGCGGGGCCACAGGCTGAGGTCGGGTTGGCGAGGCCGATTGATTGGGCGCTACTTGGCTAGGCGCTGCCGCTACAGGAGCCGGCGGGGCAGAGGGCAAGCCCTCAAACTCGAAGACCAACTGCGTCGGGCTGCGCCGGGCCAGCAAGCCCTGGGGAGCTGCCGCAACACCGGCAATTTCTATCCGCACGCTGTCACTGCCTAGTTGCTTGGCTTCGATGAAGCGCACTCCCGGCAAGGGAGACTCCTGACGATAGCGGCCTTGACCGCCATCCAGTTGAGCATTGGTGATATCCCCAATCCAAGACCGGCCCTGTTGGGTAAAGAACACCTGTGGACGGGCGCCCCCTGCAGTGGTGATCTCCAGCTTCATGCGGTT
>NZ_JANSJA010000255.1:0-4130 GCF_047462335.1 Synechococcus sp. H60.1 | reverse complement strand
TTTCCAGGGATCCCTCCAAAGAAGAGCGAGGCAGCGAACAGAAGGGATCCCCCTCTTACTCAGCGCAGCGTGAGGAAGTTGCCCACATTCAACAAGATGAACTCGTTGGCATCTGCAGCGTTGGGCAGACGTCCGGCGGAGAAGGGCAGGTTGTTGTCATTAGCTACAACAATGTGTTGCTCATCCACCACGTCCACGTCCTCAATGGTTACAAATGGAAAAGTAAAACGGCCGTCCACTGTGGCTGTCTTGCCAATGCCTTTCGGATCGGCGATATCCAACAGATCAACATAGGCCACCTTCTTGACGAGGCCGGCGCTGTCTACCTGGGCCAAGTCAATCAGGTAAACCCGTTTAAACTCAGCGGCCTTTGAGAAGCAATCCGTCTTCTGTTCTCCCTTGCAGGCGAGGCGGGGATCCCCTTCGTTGTTGTCCCGCTCAATTACTAAAGCCCGCGTGTCATCGATCATGTTGAAGTCGCCGATGTTATTGCCGGCAACCTCAAGCGGATACTTCCAGGTTTTGCCCGTCCACTTGCGGTTCTTAACGTCAAACTCCAGAATCCGCAGCACCTCCTTGCCCTCCACCGTCTCCAGAGCCGGCGGTTCGCCGAGGTAGAGGGGACCTTCTAGCATGGCATAGAGAAATTGTCCGTTGGGAGAAGCCGCCATGCCCTCAAAGCCACGGGAACGCCGCACTTCAAAGTTGACCGGGCCCGGCGTTGCCGGTGTGGTAAACGTATGATGATCCGGGGAACGTACTACCTTGCCCTCAACCTCGGTTTCAAAGAAAGCTACAACTTTGCCGTTGCTATCGACGGCAATGAGGTAGGGGCCAAACTCATCCCCAATCCAGTGCAGATCCCCAATAGTTTGGATCGACTCGATGTCTAGATCAGCACCGGTAAGGTAGCGCCTAGTTGTAAACTCGTTGACAATGCGGAAGGGGATCACTTTGTTCGGATCCTGTAGGAATACCGACTTGTTCAACCGCACCTGGCCACTCTCCCAGTCAACGGCTACTTCGTGAAAGCTGAGCAAGGCGTCTGGGGAGTTTGCCTTGCTGCCAAAGCCGTTGTCAATCAAAACACGGAAGCGGTCGCGAGCCAGGGTTTCAATCCCCGAAAAACCCTGAATTGGCTGACCAACAAAGGGCAGCGAAATGCCGGTGGTTCGGCCATCAACAAACGACTTGCCCTCAACTGAGGCGACCTCTTCGACCCGCTGGTTGTTGATTGCCGCAAAGCGGCCAGAGACCACAAAGCCAGAACCGGCATCGCTGGGTGGTGGCACGAAACTCATTGCCGGCAGCACGGCATATCCAGCTAGGGTGGCTTTAACCGCTTCGGCTGCTGAAACCGACGTGGCTGAAACCATGCCCAAAAAGATCCCCAAACCGAGGCGCGCAAGCGAGGTTCTCATAGTGCCTCCACTCTTTCTCTTTCGACTCCCAACTCTAGACCATGCTAAACATTGGTTCGCAGCTTCTAAATATCTTCCAGAAAAGCAGGCTCCATCCTGCTGGGGAAAACTTCAGGGATCCCCGCAAAATAAGCCTCCTAAGCCGCAACCAAGCAGCATTATACCTGAATACTTCCAACTTTTAGAGACTAGCTGAAAAGCGGAATGGAGGGAGTATTAACTGTCAATTAACCAATCGATTAACAGTACTTAACCTTCCCAGTTTTTCTAGTTTCTAAGTTTTAGGGATTTTCTCCAAGGAAAACCTCTGCACGCCAAAGGGAGTGTGCAGAGCGGCTTCACGTCTCCAGTTGCCGGGCACACACCCGAAGGAGAAACAAAAATGGGATCTCAATCTGGGATCCCAATTCAGCAGTTTCCAATTTCTAGGGATCCCCCCGAAGGGGGAACATTACTACATGGCCAACTACGAGGACGACCGGGGGGAAATAATGTTTCCAATTTCTAGGGATCCCCCCGAAGGGGGAACGTGAGGGAACATGGCTACCAAACCACAGAAGCTAGAGGTTTCCAATTTCTAGGGATCCCCCCGAAGGGGGAACAGGGACAAAGCCCCCGCGACGAAGCAGGAGAAGCCTTCTTCGTTTCCAATTTCTAGGGATCCCCCCGAAGGGGGAACGTGAGGGAACATGGCTACCAAACCACAGAAGCTAGAGGTTTCCAATTTCTAGGGATCCCCCCGAAGGGGGAACAGGGACAAAGCCCCCGCGACGAAGCAGGAGAAGCCTTCTTCGTTTCCAATTTCTAGGGATCCCCCCGAAGGGGGAACCCATCAACCTGAGGATCTCGTTGAGAGAGCCGAATGAGGAGGGTTTCCAATTTCTAGGGATCCCCCCGAAGGGGGAACGACCACCCCAATGACCCGGGGGGGGCCACCAACAAGGGGATAACCCAGTTTCCAATTTCTAGGGATCCCCCCGAAGGGGGAACGAACCTCTTGGAATCGATGCAGTCTTGGCAAAGTACATTGGGGTTTCCAATTTCTAGGGATCCCCCCGAAGGGGGAACTGAAACCGTCGTGGGATTTGGGTCTTTTACCCACTCGTTTCCAATTTCTAGGGATCCCCCCGAAGGGGGAACACCGTGGCTCCCCGGTGCATCCTCGTCGGGGCCCACACCGTTTCCAATTTCTAGGGATCCCCCCGAAGGGGGAACACGAGGTCATAGGCCGTCCCCGATTCAAGGGGGTGGTCGTCCGTTTCCAATTTCTAGGGATCCCCCCGAAGGGGGAACAACAAGAGCTGGCTAGGGCGGCGCTGTCCCGGGCCGAAGGCAGTTTCCAATTTCTAGGGATCCCCCCGAAGGGGGAACTCTTCGAACTGTTTGGCTACCTCGTGATATCGCTCGCTTTCTCGTTTCCAATTTCTAGGGATCCCCCCGAAGGGGGAACGCACGGGCAACGCCTTTCACGTCACTTGGCCATTCACGGGCTGTTTCCAATTTCTAGGGATCCCCCCGAAGGGGGAACCCGTAGGTTTGGACATAACTGTCCGCCAAAGGTCAGTGAAGTTTCCAATTTCTAGGGATCCCCCCGAAGGGGGAACATCTATATCCGCCAACTCGTCGAGGTCGGCATTATCGAGTTTCCAATTTCTAGGGATCCCCCCGAAGGGGGAACAGCATACCCGAAGGTTACGACGGGGTGTTGAACCTAGCGGTTTCCAATTTCTAGGGATCCCCCCGAAGGGGGAACTAGCCGGAAGCTGACGGAAACCCAACGTGCACAGATAAAGTTTCCAATTTCTAGGGATCCCCCCGAAGGGGGAACTAAAAAGGGTAGCCATCAGCCACGAGGTGTATGAAGTTTCCAATTTCTAGGGATCCCCCCGAAGGGGGAACGTCATAGGCTGTCCGAAATTCAGAGGCGTAGTCGTACGTTTCCAATTTCTAGGGATCCCCCCGAAGGGGGAACCACCCACGCCGGCCGCTCCGGTGGCGCCGCTGCCGCCGGTTTCCAATTTCTAGGGATCCCCCCGAAGGGGGAACGCAATTTTCTCGAGTAAGGCTTTCATTTCGTGAAGATTGTTTCCAATTTCTAGGGATCCCCCCGAAGGGGGAACATTAATGAAATGAAGGCCTTACTCGAGAAACTCACCCAAGTTTCCAATTTCTAGGGATCCCCCCGAAGGGGGAACAAATGCAAACTCTGTTAGCAGAATTGGTCGTTAACGGGGAGTTTCCAATTTCTAGGGATCCCCCCGAAGGGGGAACCTCCTAGAACTGAGTCCGACGTTGTTCGGAACTTAGAGTTTCCAATTTCTAGGGATCCCCCCGAAGGGGGAACCTGGTTGTCGCATACTCTATGGGGGATCCCAGCATGTAGGGGGGGTTTCCAATTTCTAGGGATCCCCCCGAAGGGGGAACGGCGCGTCCGGTACGACGAGGCCCTAGACTACCTAAAGTTTCCAATTTCTAGGGATCCCCCCGAAGGGGGAACTATTTATGGGAAGGGTGGGGAACGACAAGACCACCCTGTTTCCAATTTCTAGGGATCCCCCCGAAGGGGGAACTCTACCCCTATTAAACCCAAGCGGGGCAAGGAATGCAAGACCCATTTGCGAGGGGGTCGGTCGAAGACGGCAAAAAAGGGCCTGGAAGAGGGGGGGCAAGAGGCCTGAAAGCCTTGTGGGGCAAGGCATCGAGCGGGTC
>NZ_JANSJA010000254.1:0-4178 GCF_047462335.1 Synechococcus sp. H60.1 | reverse complement strand
TGCTGCCAAGCGGGTGAGGAAACCCCACCCGCCTACGCGGTGGGGTAGTTCATAACAAACGCTGTGGGATCCCGCCATCGCTGCCCTCTTCTCCAACGGACAAACCGAGACAGACAGAGTATCCACAAGAATGGGCAGGAATCGAGCAGATCCCTGCCCCTCTCAAGCCCCAAATTGGCTCTCTTCAAGACTCCTGCGCCAGGCGGGCGTAAAACAAGCCCTGGACACGGACGGTGTGAGGTTCCAGTGCCCCTTGCTCGGTGCTGGACTGCTGAATGCTGACGAAGGAGCCGCCCATCTCACCCGTGCTGGGATCCACGCGGGCAATGCGCAGCGACATTGTCCCCTGGGAAACCTCGTCCACCTTGCGGTTGGTGGCGAAGTCGTCCTTGGCCGCCTGCAGCCCTACGGCTGTGTCGTAGCCGGCGTTGGAGCCGCGCCCGCGCGCGTCGAGGAAGGTGCTGCTGTGGTAGCCGGGCACCAAGAACTCCCCTTCAAAGTCGGTCGAGGGGTCGATGGCGGAGCCCTGAGCTGTGGCCACCAAGTCTTTCACGCTAAACAAAAACGGCACCCGCTCGCCGCGGGGTAACTGACCGGTGGTCGGCTGAAAAGTGATCCCGTCCACCACTTTGAGCTCCAACCCGCCGTCTTTGGGGGTGACTTCGGCCTTAATCGGCCCCAGCGTGGCTGCCGAGATCATAATGTTTTTGGCCTTGATAAACTCTTTTTCGCCGTTCCGCTTTTCCTCTTCGATTTCAATTTGCACCGGCTGGAAGCAGACATCTGTCAACTTTACGGATCCCCCCTTGGGCACCTCGATACGGCCGCGGGCCTCGTCCGAGACGGAGGGGCAAATGGCCGCCTTGCCGGTGTTGCGGATCTGGTCGTAGGTTAAGGGGGCCTTAGCCGCCTCCGCCGGCAGGGCGAAGACGCTCAAACAGAGCGCCAACAGGATGGCGAGTAGTGGACGGTACCGCATAATCAACCTCGAAAAACCTGTTTTAATCTCAATGCTGCTGGGGAAAATAAGCCCGAATGCCCCTATTGTACGCAATAGGGATCCCCTCTTTGGCCGGGCTCGCAGAAGTTTCTTGGCCAGGCAGAGCTGTTAGGCTGCTGCGTTTTCCCACTGCTTGGATTACCGACTCCTGCTCTTCTGTGAAGGCCTTGCGGCCACCTCAAAACGGGCCACTCACCACCAGGGATCCCAGCCAGCGCTCTCGAATCTGGTTTACCAGCTCGCCGATAGGCTGTTGGTTAACGCGGTAGCTGGTGGGATGGGCGATCAGGCGGGCGGTGCTCTCGAAAAGGCAGTCCCGTTCCACCAGGCCGTTTTCCCTCAGGGTGCGTCCGGTGGCCACCAAGTCCACGATGGCATCGGCCATGCCGGTGAGGGGAGCCAGTTCCACCGAGCCGTAGAGGGAGATAATTTCCACCGGCAAATCCAACCGGTCAAAATACTCGCGGGCGCAGCCGACAAACTTGGAAGCGACGCGGGCATGGGGAGGCAACTGGGCCGCCGAGGTGTAGGGACTATCTTGGGGCAGGGCCACCGACATGCGACAGTAGCCGAACTTCAGATCCAGCAGGTGGGCCACCCGCGCTTCGCTGCCGGCATAGCGCTCTCGCAAGATGTCGTAGCCGACGATGCCCAGCTCGGCCTGTCCGTATTCCACGTACACCGGCACGTCGTGGTTGCGCACCAGCAGCGCCTCGTAGCGTTGCCCGTTGAGCTGGGTGGGCGATTCAATCCGCAGCAGGCGGTTGCCGGGATCCAAAAAGCGACTGAAATCGATCCCCACCTGTTGCAAGCAGCGGACAGCGTCGGCCAACAAGGCTCCCTTGGCCAGGGCAATGGTGATCGTCGCGGTATTGGGCTTCGGAGCTGGCCGAGGGCTGGTGGCTGTCAACATAGGCACTTAGGGATCCCTTCTGGCAAAAGGACAAGGGCAGTGGGAATGCTACTTAGTTAAAGAAGGAAAGTGGATACCAGGGATCCTGCGTCCTCAATTGTAGGGAACTGACCTCTTGCCGGCGAGGTAGACTCGGCAGATGTTTTCCAGAACGCAGATCCTGGGATGATAAAAACACGATGAACCCGGAGGAGAGACGACGGCATGAAAGCCATGATCCTGGCAGCCGGCAAAGGGACACGGGTACGGCCCATCACCTACATGATGCCCAAGCCGATGATCCCGATTCTGCACAAGCCGGTCATGGAGTTCTTGGTGGAGCTGCTGCGGGAACATGGCTTCGACCAAATCATGATCAACACTAGCCACCTCGCTCACCAGATCGAAGACTACTTTCGCGATGGCCAGCAATGGGGAGTACACATCGGCTTTTCCTTCGAGGGCCACTTCGAGAACGGCCAGCCGGTGGCCGAACCCCTGGGATCCGCCGGTGGCATGCGCAAGATCCAGGATTTCTCTGGCTTTTTTGACAGCACCTTCGTGGTGCTCTGCGGCGATGCGCTAATCGACCTCAACCTAACCCAGGTGGTCAACTTTCACAAATCTAAGGGGGCATTGGCCACGGTGGTGTTGCGAGAGGTGGATCCCAGCCAAGTCTCCAGCTACGGAGTGGTGGTAACTGATGAGACGGGCCGGGTCACCGCCTTCCAAGAAAAGCCCAGGCAGGAAGAGGCCCTCAGCAACACCATCAACACCGGCATCTACGTGTTCGAGCCAGAAGTCCTGGACTACATCCCCCCCGGCTGCCCCTATGACATCGGCAGCGATCTCTTCCCCGCCTTGGTGAAAGCCGGCGCCCCCTTCTACGGCCTCAAGGCCGACTTCCAGTGGGTGGACATTGGCCGTACCCATGACTACTGGCTGGCGGTACAGAAGGTGCTGCGCGGCGAGATCAAAGGCGTCAAGGTGCCCGGGATCCAGATTCGGCCCGGCGTCTGGACAGGGATCAACATCCGCGCCAACTGGGATCGCATCCACATCGAGCCGCCGGTGTACATCGGGGCCAGCACCTACCTGGCGGATGGGGTAAAGCTCATCGGCCCCACGGCCATTGGCTACGGCTGTGTGTTGAACGAAGGGTGTACGCTGGATGGCAGTCTCATCTTTAACTACACCCAAATCGCCGCAGGAGTGACGCTGCGCCACCAGATGGTGATGGGTCGCTACTGCATTTCCTCCGATGGCAATGCCATCGATACGGAAGAGTCCAACCTCACCTGGTTGATCGGAGATGCCCGCAGCCATGGCAACGGCAAATCCCAATAGCGCCCTCTACCTTTACGGGATCGTTGCTGCCCCCGGCCCGCGCCACCTGAATGTGGTGGGGCTGGATAAGCAGCCGGTGGGGGTTCACGTGCTGGGATCTTTGGCCTTTCTCTATTCCCAGGCTCGCCAGGAGCGCTACTTGGCCAGCCGGGCCAATCTGCTGGCCCACGAAGCCGTCCTAGAAACCGTCATGAACGAGGGACACCGCGCCCTGCTGCCGTTGCAATTTGGCCTGGTGGTGAGCGGCTGGGACCAGGTGGAGCAGGATCTGGTTAAACCGCACCTGGCCGATCTGTTGGCCCTGCTGCAGCGCCTAGAGGGCAAACGGGAGGTGGGGGTAAAAGTCTTCTGGGATCCCCAGCAAGAGCTCCAATTGGGGCTGGAGGAAAACCCCGCCCTGAAAGCCCGGCGGGACGCGATGGTCGGCACCCCCTTGGGGCTAGATGCAGTGGTGGAAATTGGACAAGCCCTAGAGCAACTGCTGGAGCAACGGCGCCAACACATTGCCCAAACCTTCACAGCCACCCTCGGCCCTCTGGCCGGCGACCGCGTCGAGGGAGAGCTGCTCACGGAAAACATGGTCTACAACAGCTCGTTTCTCATCAACTGGGAAGATGAGCCGGTTTTTGCCCAAAAAGTGGAGGAGCTGGATCGAGCCTTTCAGGGACGGCTGCGCATTCGCTACAACAATTTCACCGCTCCCTACAATTTCGCCAAGCTTTGACCGGCCTGTACTCACCCTCGTTTCGCTGGATCAGCGCATTCTTGCAAGCAAAGAAAGACTTACCGCAGTGCGAGAGTCCAAGAAGAGGAGATGCAAAGAGAACGACTAGCTTATAGTCAAGAATCAGGGATATTGCAGCGGAGGATTTGATTGCCCTCGACAGACAGGGGTGTGGGAGGGAAGGGAACGGGGAGTAGCTCGGAGTTTACGCGGTC
>NZ_JANSJA010000253.1:0-578 GCF_047462335.1 Synechococcus sp. H60.1 | reverse complement strand
TGCAACGGCTGTCTGGTCGGGAGAGACGCTTTCAAGCTTGGGTGAACCATCGCATCTCCAAGTCCATTGTTGCTAGGGCACTGGCCACCCACAGTTTTATTGCCTTGGAGGACTTGACTGGAATTAGAGAGCGTACCAACCAACAGCGGCGCAGCAAGACGGAGCGGCGGCGGTCAAACAGTGAGGCCTACGGCCCGCTAGCGCGAGGGGCGTTCTACCAGTTGCGGCAGTTTGTGCAGTACAAGGCTGCCAGAGCAGGGATCCAGGTTGTGGTGGTGCCGCCTGCCTACAGCTCGCAGACCTGCCACCGGTGTTTGTGGATTGGGCAACGGGAAGGGAAGCGTTTTCGCTGTGTGAACCCGGTCTGTGGTTGGGAAGGGGATGCGGATTTTAACGGTGCTAACGTCATTGCGCTTTTGGGGGTCGCTGTAAACCGGCCCAGAGGCCCGTGGTTGGCTTGCCAACTGCAGGGCTACGGAAAGCCCGCTCCGTACCGCTTAGCGGTCGGAGTCAGGTAGTTTACTTTCGGTGATAGAATCACAGCACGCTAGGAGTGTCTGGGGGTTTTGCCCCAGGCT
>NZ_JANSJA010000252.1:0-578 GCF_047462335.1 Synechococcus sp. H60.1 | reverse complement strand
GAGAGCAGCTTGCGAGCGCGGTCAAGGCGTAAATGCTCCAACATAGATGGCCTGAGCTCGAGGGGATAGGAAGGGACAACAGTTGACGACTCCCACAACTTTAGCCTTTAGCTTAATCGGCGGGAAGCCCTGCACTGTATTTGTGTTCCGTAGGTGGCGTAAGCCACATTGGGTTTACTCAAGAGCAAATCAGTGTCGGGATGAAAGCCGTTGTGCTGCAATTGAGGAGAACAAGTTCAATCTCTGGAGAGTTTCCCGCCGTGGGTCGCACGGTGGCAGAACGCTGCGGCCTCTGTACCAAAAAATAAGTCTGGGAAGCAGGAAGCCCGTAAGCTATCGGTTCGCGCAGCGTGGCGTAAGCCATGTTGTGTTGGCCCAACGAGAATGAGTGTCGGGAGTCGTTCAACTGGGCAAAGCAATAGGCAAGTGCTCTACCCCCAATACGTCAGATACCGCTTTGTGGAGAATGCGGAGCTCCTGGGAGTTCAGGGTGCCTTTTTCAAGGCGGTTGCGGTCAATGCCCGTTTTCAGGGACAAGCGCAGCATGACAAAGTTGGGATCCGGAGCGTAGCGCTTGG
>NZ_JANSJA010000251.1:0-4227 GCF_047462335.1 Synechococcus sp. H60.1 | reverse complement strand
ATTCTGTAGCAATAGATACGATTCAAAACCTTGGCAATCGCCCTGGTCGGTAAAGAGGGGGTCAAGGTTATTGCGGTACTAAAAGCGCAGGTCAGAGGGAATTTGTTGCAAGTAAGTTTCAATTCACAACTTTTTCTTAATAAGTGGTTTCGATCTTGAGGATCTGACTTACTTTGTTACCTGTAGAGCGTTCCTCGTCGAAAACCTATGAGCCTTGTTGCCCAAGTCATCGCGCAGTCGGATGCGGCCGATCGCTTCCTCAGCAGTGCCGAGATCGCCAAGCTAGAAGACTTCTTCAGCAAAGGTCAAGTGCGTATCCGAGCCGCCCAAAAGTTAGCAGAGAACGAGCAAAAAATTGTCCAAGAAGGCAGCAAACGTTTTTGGGCCAAATGCCCTAACACCCCCAGCAACAAGGGCAACCCCCAAAAAACTGCCCTCTGCCAGCGAGATCAAGGTTGGTACATCCGCCTAATTAGCTATTGCATCTTGGCAGGCAACGATAAGCCGCTGGAGGACATTGGCCTGAACGGTATGCGAGAAATGTACATGTCTTTGGGCGTGCCGCTGCCAAACCTGCGGGTGGCGATGAGCTGCCTGAAAGACGTAGCCGCCGGTATTCTTTCTCCGGAAGAGATGGCTTTAGCTGCTCCCTACTTCGACAGACTCATTCGCGCTTTTTGAATAGGTAAGTTGGTTCGCCGCGCTTCTGACCAGTTCTAAGTTTTACTGGAGAGCCGGTGTGTGCCACTTTTGGATAGTGAGTTTGAGGTCTAGGTTCGTTTTACAGGCTTGACCTGCGGGCTCTGAGGTGTCTTAGGTTGCAATGGAGTCCTCGGGGGCAATGCCTGGGCAAAAGATGGTCAGGAAATGCCCAATTGCTTCGAAAAACCAGTTCCTAGATAATTCCTGGAGGAAAAGCCATGAAAGACACCATCACTTCTCTGATCAATCCTGCTGACGAGAAAGGCTCCTACTTAGATGCCGCAGCCCTGGAGCAATTAAGTCGCTATTTCCAAAGTGGCAGCATGCGCGTCAAAGCAGCCAAGATTATCAGCTCCAGCGCTAGCAGCATTATCAGCAAGACCGTTGCTAAGAGCTTGCTCTACGGGGATATTACCCTGCCGGGGGGCAATATGTATCCCACCCGGCGCTACGCAGCCTGCCTGCGGGATCTAACCTATTTTCTGCGCTATGCCACCTATGCCATGCTGGCCGCCGATCCTTCCATCCTAGATGAGCGGGTATTGAGAGGTCTGAAAGAGACTTACATCACTCTGGGAGTCCCCATCGATCGCGTCATTCAAGCCCTCAATGCAATGAAGGAGGTGCTAGCAGAAAGTCTGGACCCAGAGGCAAGTCAAGAAATGGCTGCCTATCTTGACCACATCATTGCCGGTCTGAGCTAAACGCGCCTGGACTTACTGAGGAACTACCCATGAATGCCAAGAGGATGCACCCATCCGCTTACCCCTGGTGGTCAGGTAACGCTCGATTGATCGACCTCTCCAATACCTTTATCGTGGCGCATGTGGCCCACGCAGCCTTGATCATGGCTTGGGCGGGCGGCTTCACCTTGTTTGAGCTGGCCAAGTTCTCGCCAGATTTGCCAATGTACGAGCAGGGGTTGATTTTGCTGCCCCACTTGGCCACACTGGGATGGGGGGTCGGCCCCGGTGGCCAGATCGTCAATACTTTCCCCTATGTGGCCATTGCCTCGATTCACCTGGTGGCTGCCGGCGTGTTGGCTTGGGGTGCCTACTTCCACCAAACCCAACTTTCCCCCCGCCTAGATATGGAGTTCGGCAAGGCTGCCAAGTTTCACTTTGCCTGGGATGATGCCAAAACACTGGGGATAATTTTGGGGCACCACCTACTCATCTTGGGCCTGGGATCCCTGCTGCTGGTGGCCAAGGCGATGCTGCTTGGAGGGCTGTACGACGCCACCACTGCTCAGGTGCGCCTGGTCAGGTCCCCAACTTTGGATTTTGCCACTCTTTGGAACTACCGCACCCATCTGTTCGATGTCGATAATTTGGAAGACTTGGTGGGAGGCCACATTTATGTGGCAGCTCTTCTCTTGCTGGGAGGGGTGTGGCACATCCTGGTTCCACCCTTTGAGTGGGTTAAAGCTCGCTTTCTCTTTTCAGCAGACGGGATCCTCTCCTACTCTCTGTTTGGTGTTGCCTTAGCCGGATTTACAGCCTCTTACTATTGTGGGTTTAACTCACTGGCCTATCCGGTGGAGTTTTATGGGCCAACTCTGCAGCTAAAGTCGGCCCTCACCCCCTACTACTTCGATCCCAACCAAGCGGGGGCCTGGAACTACTCCTCAAGGGTCTGGCTGGCCAACGCTCACTTCTACTTGGCCTTCTTCTTCCTCCAGGGATCCCTGTGGCATTTTCAGCGGGCTATGGGCTTTGATATTGGCAAGGTACTGCAGTCCTGGCAGCAGGCCCGGCAGGAAATGACTTCTGAAGCTGTGTATCAGGTTCAATTTCAGTGTCAACCTCAGCCAAATCCTGCGCTTTGCTATGAGCCTCCCTTCGCCGATCCTGAGCCCCTCTCAGTATCCTTGGAGAATGTCTATTTGTATCAACCGCAGCAAGGGTTTGGCTCAGGGTCGTCATCCCTAGTAAACGGTATCCGAAAAACTCTTTATCAGGTCAATTACACCCCTAGAAGATGGATCTTCTATGAGCCTGCAAAGGTAGAGAATTTCTTTCAGCCTCCTGATCTGAAGATGGACTATGGGCCGCGCAAACCAGAGATCGATGTCTCAAGGTTCTCCCAACCCGTGCCCAGCATCTTTTATGAGCCGGGCAAGGCCTAGATTTAAGCTCTAACCTAACACGGTTTAAGCTCCGGGAGAGGCAATTGCTTTTCCTGAGAGCTTTCTGTTTTGCTAGGGTTCTAAGTACAGCCTGTTAATTTAGAACAGGGTACAGTTTCAAAAGGAAGGAGAGAAGGGGATGCCAACCCATTCTTTGGATTTACGGCAGAGAGTTGTAACAGCTTATCAGGCAGGTCAGATCTCCATCTGCCAGGTATCCGAACGGTTCATGGTAACCAAAAGAACAGTACACCGCTGGGTGCGACAGTACCAACAAACTCAGGATTTAACCCCCAAGTAAAGTTAGGTACGAAGCAAGTGGGTATTTTGGAACAACATTGACAGGAAGTGATGGCAACTATGGCAGAACACCCAAACTTCTACCTGTGGCGGTATCAAGAACTGTTGCGGGAATGCTTAGCAATTGACGCGAGTACCGTCACGATACACAATTGCTTGAAAAAGCAAGGAATGACTCTAACAAAAGACTTACCGCAGTGGGAGAGTGCAAGAAGAGGAGGTGCACAGAGAACGGCTAGCTTATAGTCAAGAAGTCAGAGATATTCCAGCAGAAGATTTGATTACCCTTGACCAGACAGGGGTGTGGGAGGGAATGGAAGGGGGAGTAGCTCGGAGTTTACGCGGTCAAAGAGCCTATCATTATCGTCTACCTGCCTGTGTATTCACCGGAATTGAATCCTATTGAGATGATGGGGTCGGTGTTGAAGCATTTTATTCGGCAGCTTTCCAGAGTTGGAAAGTATAGCGTGGAGCAGATAGTGCAGACTTGTTTACTCCTGATCAATCCATCCTGCTTCCGAAGTTGGTTTGCTAAGTGTTGCTACTGTACCCCTTGATTCTTTAACAGGCTGTAGTCAGAACTTGGGGCAGACTGGTACTGTATATTAGGCGCTACCCCTCCCCACCGCGGTGGGGGATCCCGTGCATTCAGATGAAGATAGATTGGAGCGTTAGGTGAAGCAGGGATAGGCCGTGGCGAGAGCTGCCATCACTGTCGATGTTGGTGGCCTGACCAATCGCCTACCCCGGCATCCAGGCGTAGGCTCAAGATAGCCGTCAGTTGGGATATTTATTCTTGCGCAGCCAGGCTGCGTGCCGACCACGGCAAAGCAAGCTCTTTAGCAATCTCGAGTGGGATCCCGGCAGTTCCAGAGATGGATATCGAACAGGGATCCTCTCTTGTGGCTGGGGCAGAAACCATCTGGCTTGGCATAGGCTAGATCAGGTGGCTGCTGCGAGCTTTCCAGTCCAGCTTCTGATCCAGAAGAAACTCCAAGTGAGGCAGATAGGCTTTACAGCTATGCTCTCCTGAACCGATTAGGTGAGTGGCATTGAGGTTTTCAATTCTGGGGTGAAACTCTCTAATTGGCTTGATC
>NZ_JANSJA010000250.1:0-581 GCF_047462335.1 Synechococcus sp. H60.1 | reverse complement strand
GGGATCCCTAGAAATTGGAAACAAAACAAAGACTTGCAGGCACAGAACGAAGCCTTGCGCCAGCGTTCCCCCTTCGGGGGGATCCCTAGAAATTGGAAACTCGCGGGGGCTTTGTCCCCGACAGAGGCAGCGGGGTTGCTGTTCCCCCTTCGGGGGGATCCCTAGAAATTGGAAACGTTCCAGGTCTTATCCAGCTGACAAAGAACCACTAGAAGTTCCCTCTTCGGGGGGATCCCTAGAAATTGGAAACAACTCAAACGACATTTCTCCCTTGCTCAGCCGGCGGCCGGTGGGCCGCGTTCCCCCTTCGGGGGGATCCCTAGAAATTGGAAACGCCTCTCTGCCTTTGCTCGGGGTGGGCCGATACGTATAATTTGTTCCCCCTTCGGGGGGATCCCTAGAAATTGGAAACATACCGGCCCTGGCTGAGTTGGCCTCGACAACCGCTAGACGCGTTCCCCCTTCGGGGGGATCCCTAGAAATTGGAAACACCAGCCCGTACTCCCGCAACAGGAGCAGGTCGTACTGTTCCCCCTTCGGGGGGATCCCTAGAAATTGGAAACGAGAAGGGCTATGGTGCT
>NZ_JANSJA010000249.1:10706-27025 GCF_047462335.1 Synechococcus sp. H60.1 | reverse complement strand
AGTTGGTTTGCTAAGTGTTGCTACTGTACCCCTTGATTCCTTAACAGACTGTAGCTTCCTGTCCTGAATCAGAACCTGTTGACAGCCGTAGTCCATTGTTGCTGAGTGGCGATCCAAAACTAAACTGTATTAACGACTCGCATCATTGGTGAGCAGCTAAAGCTGCTCGAAGGCTTTTCCGCCCCGCCCTACTCGCGCTAGCGGCGCGGAGCGCTGAGTACGGGGCTACCAAGCTACTCTGCTGTGTCATGCTTTCTTCTCTCTCTGCTCTGCCAGTTCACCTCTACCGCTGCCTAAGCTGTGGTCAGGAAGGGCTGAGCTTGCCGCCAGCGCGGGAGCCAGGGTCTGCTGTGGATCGGGTTTATTGTCCCCGCTGTGGCCAGGTTTACCCTCTCCTATCTTCCGGGGCGGTGGATTTTCTAGCCACCTCGCCGGAGTTGCCCCTCACTCCAGCTCAGGCCATTGCCCATCTGCCCGGCTTTGCCTGGGGCTACGATCGCCTTTGGCGGCCCTGGGCGCTGTCGCTGTTATCGGGGGAGAGCTTCGCCAGCGAGCGGGAAGGCCGATTGTTGGCGGAGCTGGTGGGGGAGGCAGATCCTGTCTTGGACTTGGGCACGGCAGGGGGGTACTGGAGCCGCCTCCTCCTGGCCAGGGATCCGCAGCGGACGGTGATTGGCCTGGACAATGCGGCAGGGGTACTGGCCGAGGCAGCCCAACAGGCCCAGCCCCACTGGCAGCACTACAGCCTAGTGCGAGCCCGGGCGGAACAGCTTCCCCTCGCCTCGTCAGCCTTTGGGGCGGTGATCAGCGGCGCCACCCTGAACGAGGTGCCCTTGGATCCCTGCTTGCGGGAAGTGGCCCGCATCTTGCGGTCTGGCGGGGTGTTTGTCTCGATGCACAGCCAGCAGGTGCAGGGATGGGGGCAGACGGTGCAGCACTGGCTGGAGGCGACCGGCCTTCGCTTTTTCTCCGCAGACCAGTTGCGCCAGCACTTTGCCCAGGTGGGGTTGCGCTTGGAGCGCTATCTCAGCTTCGGCTGGGTGGCTTTTGTGCAGGCGGTGCGCCTCTAGGGGATCCACTCCAGGCCAACGCCAACGCTGGATTCCCGCGCCAAGCTCGAGTGGCGCAGGCTGTAGCGGGCAGCGAGACGAAGGGAAGGGCTAATGGCGTAGGCAGCAGTGATCTCCGCTAGGGTGGCCTGTCCTTCTTCCGGCTCCTGCGGGGCCACCCAAGTGTAGCTGCCAGTCAAGTCGGCGGCTCCGGGCGCCAGGGCCAAAACGGCAAAAGCCCCATAGCTCACCCCGCTGAGGCGGCGGTTCTTTTGTTCCAAGGCTCGATAGCCCAGTTGGGGGGCCAGATTCAAGCGGGATCCCATGGGGGCAAGAAAGTAACGCACCTCTGACCCGTACTGGCGGATTTCTGGGTTCTCAGAAGATTGGCGATAGTCGCCGCTGAGGGTGAGGCGATCTCCCAGGCGCAAGTCCTGCAAGCTGATTCGCCACTCAGAAGCCGACTCGAAACCCGCCTGCAAACGGGTGGGCAAGACAGGAGTATCGCGGATTTCTTCCAGAAGATTGGGAGGGCCTTGCAGCCAGCGGCGCAACACGGGGCTATCCTCCACAATTTGGCTATCCAGCCCCAGATCTAGAACGGCTGAGAGGGCAGTTGGCCGCGGATCCGCTTCCCTGCGGCTCGCTTGGGTCGAATTGGCCCAGGCCGGCGATGCTGGCATCAGCCCAGCCCCAAGAAGCAGCATACCCAGGCAAAGCCCTCTACCAGATTGCCCTATCACCTGCAACCCCCGCCCCTCCCGTCCTCAACTGTAGCTGCTTCCAAAAGGATCTTTCATCTTTTTTCATGCAAACTCACGGGGGTCGCGGCTCTCAGCAGCGTAGGATGAGACCACAAGGAGGGCCCGACAACGGCAATGCAAAGACTAGCTGTTTCGGCTGTTGGCCATGACTCGCAGCCGCTGGGCCAGGTTTTGCAGTTGCCGCTCGAATTGCAGATTTTCCCGCTGCAACTGGCTAACTTTCTCACAGCTATAGAGAACCGTGGTGTGATCTTTTCCTCCAAAGTAATCGCCAATTTTGGGCAAGCTGAGGTTGGTGTAGTGGCGCATCAAAAACATAGCAATTTGCCGCGCTTGGCTGATGTCTCGCTTGCGGGAGGATCCCAATAAGCTTTCTCGGTCGATGCCGAATGCTTCACAGACTACGTCGATAATCATGTCGGGCGTGATCTCCTTGGGCTCACTGGGAGGGTTGAGAATGGGCTGAATGGTCTCCACACTCATCGGCAGGCCGGAAATGGAGACGTAGGCAACAGCACGGATGAGGGCACCCTCCAGCTCGCGGATGTTGCTGGTGTAGGTGGTAGCAATGTATTCAATGACCTCAGACGGCAGGCTCATCCCCTCGTACTCGGCTTTTTTCTTGAGAATGGCCATGCGGGTCTCGATGTCCGGCGGTTGAATTTCCGCAATCAAGCCCATCGAAAACCGAGAACAGAGCCGCTCCTGCAGCCGAGGGATGAGGTGAGGGGAGCGGTCGGCGGCCAGTACGATCTGTTTGCCTGACTCATGCAGCGTATTAAAGGTGTGGAAAAACTCCTCTTGGGTGTACTCTTTGCCTTCGATAAATTGAATGTCGTCCACCAATAAAATATCCACATCTCGATAGTGCTCCCGGAAAGACTGCATGCTGTCTCGCCGGATGGCGTCGATTAAATCGTTGGTGAAGCGCTCGGTGGACACGTAAAAGACTTTGGCCTGGGGATTCGCTTCCAGTTGGTAGTGGCCGATGGCCTGCATGAGGTGGGTTTTGCCCAACCCTACTCCGCCGCAGAGAAACAGCGGGTTGTAGGCCCGCCCAGGCTTGTCGGCCACGGCCAAGGCCGCCGCATGAGCCATGCGGTTGTTGGGACCAACCACGAAACGCGAGAAGGAATACTTGGGGTTGAGATCCGGAGCTCGCATGGGCAGGCTGCCGCTCACCTCCAGCCCCAGGGTGGCGGAAGCCGGAAAACTGCCGGCCCAGCGGGAGGTTGAGGCCCCAGCCGCTGTTGAAGGAGGGTCTTCTTCCACCAAGGCCTGGGGAGCGACGGAAAACTCCACCTGCAAAGGGATCCCGGCCACCCGCTGCACCACCTCAGTGATGGTGGAGGCGTAGTGCTTTTGCAGCCAGCCCCGCGCCCATTCGCTAGGAGTCGAGATGGTGAGGCGATTGTCCACCAACGACTCAGGCCGCGCCGTCTTGATCCAAGCCTCAAAGGTTGGACGGCTGAGCTGCACCTGTAGATGCCCCAGAGCTTCGTCCCAGAGTTGATCTAGGGAGATATCCACACCACACACCCAGAACGACACAGCCAAAGCCCAAAGAGAACAGGGGCGCCAACCCAGTGCCTCTGCTCTCTCGACTTGGACTTGGGATTCCCAATTTAGCTGCTCGGCGTGGGGCGGCCAATCTAGCAATTTTCCGTCGAGCCTGCTAGAATGGCACCTTGCTGATTGTCTGCAAGTGGACTGGGCTTCCCCCTCACCAGCCGCAGCAGGCCTTGTTGACATGATGAGTGGGTCTACACCATGACTCAGCGTACCCTTCGTGGCACCAATCGCAGACGCATTCGCGTCTCTGGGTTTCGGGCCAGAATGCGCACAGCAACCGGGCGGCAAGTCTTGCGGCGGCGGCGGGCCAAGGGGCGTTATCGCCTGGCTGTTTCTTGAGGCGCGATCCGGCTTTAAGGGCAGGGCCCTTTGTTGAATTCAGGGTGGGATCCGCCACCATGCTGCCTGCTCCTTATCGCTTGCGGGATCGGCGAGCTTTCCAGGCGCTTTACCAAGCGGGGCAGCGTCGTTCCGGTGCGGGCTTGACCCTTCTGTTTCAGCCGATGCCCCCAGGGTGTGAAGGGATCCCCAGCCAGGTGGGGTTGGCAGTTAGCAAAAAAGTGAGCAAATCGGCGGTACGGCGGAACCGGCTGCGGCGTCGCCTGCGGGAGGCCATACGGCCTCTCTGTCCAAACCTAAAGCCTGGCTACCAGTTGCTGCTCATCCCCAAGCCCAACCTGCTCACCTACAAGTGGCCAGAGCTACAGGCAGAGGTGCATCGTCTTTTGCAAAAGGCCGATCTGCTCGTCGATCCAAGCCCAGATCCTGGGCCTTCTTAGAGGCTGGGCAGGCTGCACTACCCGTGCTAGCCTGGTGCCATCATCTGCTGCTGGTTGCACCAGATATGGGGTGGGATGTACATCAAGCGGATCGAGCTGACCCGATTTAAGTCGTTTGGCAGCACGACCTCGCTGCCCCTGTTGCCGGGTTTTACGGTCATCTCCGGCCCCAACGGCTCCGGCAAGTCTAACATCCTGGATGGGATCCTATTTGCGCTGGGGCTGTCTTCCTCACGGGGGATGCGGGCAGAGAGGCTTTCGGATCTGGTGCATTCCGGCAGCCTCAACAGCAACCGGCGGGTGGAGACCCACGTTTCCGTCACCTTCGATCTGGGGCCGGGAGAAGACGGCCAGCCCAGAGAATGGAAAGTCAGCCGTCGGCTGCGGGTCAGCCCCGGCAAGGGGGAGGATCCCGACTCCCTGCCCTACACCAGCACCTTCTACATCAACGATGTGCCCTGCACCCTGAGCGAGCTGCACGAGCAACTGGAGGCGATGCACATCTACCCCAACGGCTACAACGTTGTCTTGCAGGGGGATGTTACCAGCATCATCTCCATGAACTCCAAGGAGCGGCGGCAGATCCTCGACGAATTGGCGGGGGTGGCCACCTTCGACCGCAAGATCGCCCAGGCCAACGCCAAGCTGGAGGGGGTGCGAGAACAAATTGAGCGCTTCCGGCTCATCGAGCAGGAATGGCAAGCCCAAAGAGAGCGGCTGCTCAAGGAGAGCGAAAAGGCGCAGCAGTACCAGCAACTGCGGCTGCAGTGGCAAACGCTGGAGCAGCAGCAACAGGTGTTGCTCTGGCGGCATTTGCAAGCCCAAGTGGAAGCAACCCAGGCAGCCATTCGTCAGCTTTTGGTAGCTCAGGAGCAAGCCACTGCTCAGGTGCAGACCTTGAGCGAGCAGTTGCAGCAGGCCGAAGCCGCCCTGAGCGAGCTGCAAAGCCGCATCCACGCCCTGGGGGAGGAAGAATACCTGCACCTGCAGGCCCAGATCGCTGCCACCGAAGTGCAACGGCAACAGCTCAGCCAACAGATCGCAGCCTGGCAGCAGGAAATCGAGCAAGCGCAGCGCCTGCAGCAGGAGCGCCAAACCCAACAGCAGCACCTGCAGACAGAGCTGGAACACCTGCAAAGCCAACAGGAGCAACTGGCCCAAGCCCAGGGATCCCTGCAAGCCCAGGTGCAGAAAGCCCGAATCAGCCTGGAGCAAAGCCGCGAACAACTGCGGGCCCTGGCCCAATCTGCCGAGGCCTGGGTCAAGCAGCAGCGCTACCTCACCCGCCACCTCGAAGAGATCCGCGCCGAACAGGAGCCTCTGCAGCAGGAGCAAATTCGCCTGCAAGAGCGACAACGGCAACTGGAACGGCAAAGCCAGGAGACCCAGGCGGAGATCGCCCAGATCGAGACGTGGCTGGGATCCCACCTGGCCCTCACCGCCGAGCTGGAACAGGCCTGCCGGCAGTCGGAAGCCCAGGTGCAGGCCCTGGCCCAAGAGCTGGCGCAACTGCAATCCAACCTGGAGCTGGATCGCGCCACCCACGAGCGGCTGGCCGCCGAGTTCCACGCCAAGCAGCGGCAACTGGACAAATGGGAGACCCGCCGCCAAGTGCTGCAAGAATCCCAGGGATCCCGCGCCACCCAGGCCATCCTGAGCGCCCGCCTGCCGGGGGTTTTGGGATTGGTGGCCCAGTTGGGGCAGGTGGATCCCCAGTATCAACTGGCGCTGGAGATCGCGGCAGGCAACCGACTGCACTTTGTGGTGGTGGAAGATGACAGCGTCGCCGTCAGCGCCATCAACCTCTTAAAGCGGGAAAAACTGGGGCGCGCCACCTTTTTGCCTCTGAACAAGCTGCCGCCCGCCCGCCCGCCCGCCCCCCTCAACTTAAACGGTCTGATCGACTACGCCATTCGTTTGGTGCACTTTGAAGAGCGCTACCGAGATGTTTTTGGCTTTGTGCTCGGATCCACCCTGGTTTTCCAGAGCCTGGAGCTGGCCCGGCCCTACATCGGCCAGCACCGCATGGTCACCCTGGAAGGGGAGCTGCTGGAAACCTCAGGGGCCATCAGCGGCGGCACCAGCCCGCAGCGACAGGGGATCCATTTTTCTGCCGGCGAACACTCGGAAGGGGAAGCCCTGCGCGCCCGCCTGGCCGATCTGGAAGCGCTGCTGGCCGCCCTCACCCCTCGCCTAAAAGCCGCCCAAGCCCGCGAAAAACAACTGGCCCAGACCCTGCTCCTGGCCCGCCAGGATGCCCTGCAAGCCCGGCAATATCTGGAGCGACACCAGGCCGATTGCCAAAACCAGCAGGCCCGCCTGCAACACCTACAGGGATCCCTGACGCAATGGCAAAGCGAAAGCCACCAGATCCAGCAGCGGCTGCACCAGATTCAACTCCGCTGGGATCCCTTGCAACAGCGCCTGGCCGCCCTCACCCTCAAGCTCAGCCAACTGGAGGGATCCCCGGTCAACCAGCACTGGCAGCAACTGCAGCAGACAGTGCAGCAGCAGGAGAGCCACCTGGCGGAGCTGCAACACCACCTGGCCCACCTAGAGCGACAGCAACAGGAGAACCTCAGCCAGCAACACCTGAAGCAGGCCCAGATCCAGCACCACCAGGAGCGCCTGCAAGAGGGCGAACGGCGTCAGGCCCAACTTCAAGAGCAAATCGCCCAGGCCCAGGCCACTCTCGCCCAAATCCAGCAGCACATTGCCGAGCAACGGCAACAGATGGGCCAGATTGAAGCCCGCCTCGCCCACCTGCGCCAAGAGCGAGAGCGGCAGGAATTTCAACTGCGCGCCCAACAGCAGCAGCTCCAACGCCTGGAATGGGAACGCTACAACGCCCTCACCCAACAGCAAGAAAAAGAGGCCATCCTGGCCCAACTGCAAACCCAACTGCAAGCTGCGGCCCAAGCGCTGCCGCATCCCCTTCCCCCCTTGCCCCCCCACCTGACCCTAGACGAGCTGCAGCAGCAAAAACGCAAAATCGAAGAGCAATTGCGATCCCTGGAGCCGGTGAACATGTTGGCCATCGCCGAATATGAACAGACCCAAGCCCGCCTAGGGGATCTCAGCGCCAAACTGGCAACCCTGCACCAAGAGCGCACCGAATTGCTGCTGCGCATCGAGAACTTTTCTACTCTGCGCCGCCAAGCGTTTTTGGATGCCTTCCATGCCATCAACAGCCATTTCCAGACCATCTTTGCCCAGCTTTCCGAGGGCGAGGGCTACTTGGAATTGGAAAACCCAGAGGATCCTTTGGCTGGGGGTCTGACCCTGGTGGCCCGCCCCAAAGGCAAGCCGGTGCGTCGTCTCAGCGCCATGTCGGGCGGAGAAAAATCCTTGACGGCCCTCAGCTTTATTTTTGCGTTGCAACGGTTTCGCCCCTCCAGCTTTTATGCCTTTGACGAAGTGGACATGTTTTTGGATGGGGCCAACGTGGAAAAGTTGGCCGACATGATCTGGCAGCAATCCCGCCAGGCACAATTTTTGGTGGTCAGCCTGCGCCGCCCCATGATCGAAAAAGCTGAGCGCACCATCGGGGTGACCCAGGCTCGCGGCGCCTACACCCAAGTAATTGGCCTGGTCAACCCCACCGCTCACGTCGGCTAAACTAGACCGACACTTTTATTTTGTGGTGGAGATCCTCTCGCCCACCGATTCTTGGGTTCAAGCCCAGGCCAAGATGCAGGAGCACTTGGACAACGGCTGCCGCTTGGGGTGGCTTTTGGATCCCAAGGCCAAGCGGGTGATGATCTACCGGCCAGGACAGGCGCCGGAGCTGGTGGAAGACCCAGAAACCTTGTTGGGAGAAGACGTGTTGCCCGGCTTTACCCTGCCCATCCGCAAAATCTGGTCTGCCGAGAGCTAGAACCTGCCAGGGTTGCCCTTACCTCCAGACCTACAACCGCTAGGGTTTTGAGAGGCAAAAAATAGGCACCCCCCACTGCGGACAGTGGCAGAGGGGAGTGCGCGGGGTTTATTCTATTCGCAGCCTCTGCAAAAAGGCAGGTCGCCATGAAGAGATGGGCGCAGGCAGGAAGAGTGTGGGCAATGGCCGTGGCAATCGGCGGGATCCTTCCAGCCAGCGTGATGGGCCAGGCAGCCCTGCCACCCGTTCCGGTCGTCCCCTCACTTGAGGAGCCAACTGTTGCGCCAGCCTCGCCCTCCCAAGGGGCGCCAGCCAATCCCGCGCCTCGGCCCCCTTCTTCTGCGCCAGCCCTGGGCCAGGATCTGCGTTATCTGGTGGGGCTGTTCATCAACGAGTCTTGGCAGGCGGGCAACCAGGCTGCTGCGGTCAACTACAACGACCTCTACACCCGCCTGTTGGCCCGCACCTACAGGGATCCCCGCCCGCCCATCGAAGTTGAGTATGAGCTAATTCGAGAGATCCTGCGCGAATATGGGGATCCCGCCGATCGCTTCTGGGATCCGCAAAGCTTTAGGGACTTGCTCAACCGCCCTCGTCCATCCCTCCAGGCGCGTCAGATTGGGCCGCGCCAGGTTTACCTGGCAGTGCCGGAGCTCACCCCTGCCACCGCCCAGCAGATCCGCCAAGCCCTCTACACCCAGGATTACAGCCAGGGCGTCGTCCTGGATCTGCGCGGCTCCATCGGCTACGACCCCCAGGTGGTAGCGGATGTGGCACGCCTATTTTTGCCCCGCTCCATGCAGCCGCTGCTGGTTACCGAAGACCGCTTTGGCCAGCCTACCCCCTGGAACAGTGAAAACTTGCCCCTCGCCGCCGGGATCCCGTTGGCCGTCCTTGTCGATGGCAACACCCGCCAGGGGGCTACCCTCCTGGCAGCCCAGCTAGGAGCTAGCGGCAGCACCGTTATTGTGGGACAGACCACCCAAGGCAGCGAGCGCCAGACCCGCTTCTTTGCCCTGCCTTCTGGCGCGGCAGTGGAACTGGCTGTAGCCACTTGGAAAACAGGCGATGGACGCTCCCTGGCCCAGGGTTTGGTGCCCCTGCAAAGGGTGGAGGGGGATGAGAATGCCTGGCTCAAGGCTGCCCTAGAAGCCCTGGCCCTGCCCCCCCGCCGCCCCAGCCCCCCGCCCCGCCCCACCGTCCTGGTTCAAGAGGGCCGCGTCGGTCGTTTTGTCCTGGGCATGGATACCCGCAACGTCGATACCCACCTTTTGGGCAACGTGGATCTAATCCCCGCCGAGTCGCGGGCCAACGTCTTCCAGCCCAACAGCGACCTGAAGATCTTCTACTTGCAAGACTACATCCTCTTTGCCTACCGCCGTCCGGGCGTTCTCAATAGCTTTTTTGCCGACCGCATCTACACCACCCACCCCGAAGCCATGACTGGCGAAGGGATCCGCATTGGCTCCACCTACTCCGAAGTGATCGCCGTTTACGGCGGCCCCGGCGAAAACGGCTACAACGAGGTGGTGCCCTACCCCAAAGGCAGTCGGGAATACCTGCGGGAGGATCGCTACTACGTCAACTACGATGCCCTGGGCCTGTCCTTTGTCTTTGCGGTGGGCTCCAACCAAGTGACCGCCATCGGCCTGTTCAAGCCGGGGAGTTGAGGACGGAAAAGTTAATCGATTGTTAACCTTTTTGTCAAAAACCCTCAACACCCCCCCGAGCAATGGGGTAAATTAGTGCAGCAACCCCGCAAAGGGGATTTTTTGTGCCGTTCACAGACTGTAGGAGAAGCTCTTGGCAAACGTTGTGGTTGTCGGTGCCCAGTGGGGCGACGAAGGAAAAGGTAAGATCACCGACCTCCTCAGTGAAAAGGCGCATGTGGTCGTCCGCTACCAAGGCGGGGTTAACGCAGGACATACCGTGGTGGTGGGGGGCCAAATCTTTAAGCTGCACCTGATCCCCTCCGGCATCCTCTACCCCGACAAGCGCTGCATCATCGCCAGTGGCACGGTGATCGACCCTGAGGTGTTGCTGGCCGAGATCGACCAACTGCACCAACTGGGGATCTCCACCCACAACCTCTACATCGCCGAAACCGCTCACGTGACCCTGCCCTACCATCGTGTCATCGACGTGGCCGAGGAAGAGCGGCGCGGCATCTATAGGCTGGGCACCACCGGGCGAGGCATTGGCCCCACCTACGCCGACAAGGCCGAGCGCATGGGCATCCGCGTCGTGGACTTGATGTATCCCGATCAACTGCGGGAGCGCCTCAGTTGGGCCATTCCCTACAAGAACGTTTTGCTGGAAAAAATCTACAACCTACCCCCTCTGGATCCTGAGCCAATCATCGAGCAATACCTGGCCTATGCGGAGCGGCTGCGCCCCTACGTCACCGACGCCGCCCTGCTCCTCACCCAGGCCATCGAAGAGCGGCAAAATATTCTCTTCGAGGGGGCACAGGGCACGCTGCTGGATCTCGACTACGGCACCTACCCCTATGTCACTTCCTCCCATCCTATTGCCGGTGGCGCTTGCGTTGGTGCCGGGATCGGCCCCACCAGCATCGACCGGGTAATTGGGGTAGCCAAGGCCTACACCACCCGCGTCGGCGAAGGCCCCTTCCCCACCGAGCTCAAGGACGAGATTGGCGCTTACCTGGGGGCAGCGGGAGCCGAATTTGGCACCACCACCGGGCGGCAGCGGCGCTGCGGCTGGTTCGATGGCGTGATTGGGCGTTATGCCGTGCGGATCAACGGCCTCGACTGCCTGGCCATCACCAAATTGGATGTGCTGGACGGCCTAGACGAGATCAAGGTGTGCGTTGCCTATGAGTACCAGGGGCGCGAGATCCGTCACTTTCCCAGCGATGCCCGCGTCTTTGCCCAGTGCAAGCCCATCTATGAAACCCTGCCCGGCTGGAAGTGCTCCACCAAAGACTGCCGCTCCCTTGAGGACTTGCCTCCCGAAGCCTACGACTACCTGAAGTTTTTGGCCCAGTTGATGCAGGTACCGATTGCCATCGTCTCCCTGGGAGCCAGCCGCGACCAAACCATTATCGTGGAGGATCCCATCCATGGCCCCAAGCGCGCCTTGCTCTACCCCAACGGCAGCAGGCAGGTTCACGCCCTCATGCCGGACTAACAAGCGGAGAGAGAGGCAGTGGGCGGCACCTGCGGTCGCCTCCGCCGCCACCAAGGATCCGCTAAGCTCAAAGGTAAAGGTTGCTTGCGTTGTCTTCTGGTCTTGCCATGGCTGCTCCCACCTACTCCATCATCACTTTTGGCTGTCAAATGAACCGGGCCGACAGCGAGCGCATGGCCGGGATCCTGGAGTCACTGGGGTATGTGCCCGCCGAAGACGAGCTACAGGCAGACTTGGTTCTCTTCAATACCTGCACCATCCGCGACAACGCTGAGCAAAAGGTGTATTCCTACCTGGGCATCCAGGCGCAGCGCAAGCGGAAAAACCCCGCCATCAAGCTGATCGTGGCCGGCTGCGTGGCCCAGCAGGAGGGAGAGCGGCTGCTACGCCGCGTCCCAGAGCTCGACCTGGTCATGGGCCCCCAGTACGTCAACCGCCTGGGGGATCTGCTGGCCCAGGTGGAGGCTGGCAACCAGGTGGTGGCCACTGAGCCCATCGAGATCCCGGAAGACATCACCAAACCCCGCCGGGATAGCCGAGTGACGGCCTGGATCAACGTTATCTACGGCTGCAATGAGCGCTGTACTTACTGCATTGTGCCGCTGGTGCGGGGACGGGAGCAATCGCGCCAGCCGCAGGCCATCCGCGCCGAGATTGAGGAGGTGGCCGGGGCCGGCTATCGCGAGGTCACCTTGCTGGGGCAAAACATCGACGCCTACGGGCGGGATCTGGATCCCAAGACCAACCTGGCCAGCTTGCTGCGCTTTGTCCACTCAGTGGAAGGGATCGAGCGGATTCGCTTTGCCACCAGCCACCCGCGCTACTTCACTGAAGAGCTCATTGCCACCTGTGCCGAGCTGCCCAAGGTGTGCGAGCACTTCCACATCCCCTTCCAGGCGGGCAGTGACGAAGTCCTCAAGCGGATGCGGCGCGGCTACACCCAGGAGCGCTACCGCCAGCTCATCCAGCTCATCCGCCAGTACATGCCCGAGGCCACCATCAGCGCCGATGCCATCGTTGGCTTCCCCGGTGAAACGGAAGCCCAGTTTCAAGAAACCCTGCAACTGGTGCAGGATATCGGCTTTGATTTCCTCAATACTGCCGCCTACTCTCCCCGCCCGGGCACGCCAGCGGCGGAGTGGCCCGACCAAGTGCCGGAAGAGGAAAAAAGCGACCGCCTGCAACGGCTCAACCGCTTGGTAGCGGAGGTGGCTGCCGCCCGCAGCGCCCGCCTGCTGGGCCAGGTGCAGGAGGTGCTGGTGGAAGGCCCCAACCCCAAAAACCCCCGCCAAGCGATGGGACGTACCCGCGGCAACCGCATCGTCTTCTTCGACGGCGATCCCGAGCCATTGCAGGGATCCCTGGTGCCAGTGCGCATCACTGCTACGCGGGCTTTCTCTCTTAGCGGCGAGATTGTCAGGGCAGGGGAAGGGAAACCCCAACCTGCAGAGCTGGAAGTTTGCGCCTAAGCCCACGACGAGGATTGAACTCGTGACCTCCCCCTTACCAAGGGGGTGCTCTGCCACTGAGCTACGTGGGCGGCATGGTGGGCCGAGTTGGATTCGAACCAACGTAGGCGTAAGCCAGCGGATTTACAGTCCGCCCCCTTTAACCACTCGGGCATCGACCCACAGACGCTGGTTCCCTATAGTAGCAGAAAAAAGGATGTAAATGCCCAGGAGCAACCTCTGGGGGGTTGAGGGGATCTCTCCCCGGCCAAACTGGAGAGAAAACTTGGTAGGGTGGAAGACAGTCTTCTAGCTTGCGACTATGGTTTCAACCCTCGGCACGCCCCCTTCTGTCAAATCCGTTTCTCCCAACCAGTCGCTGCAGCCGTTAACCAGCCGCGTCAACAGCCAGGGCCACCTGGAGATTGGCGGCTGTGACGTGGTGGAGTTGGTACGTCAGTTTGGCTCCCCCCTCTACATCCTGGACGAATGGACCCTGCGGCAGGCCTGCCGCCTCTATCGCGACACCTGGGCCCGCTGCTACCCTGGACAATCCCAAGTCTTGTATGCCACGAAAGCCTGGAACTGCTTGGCCATCTGTGCTTTGGCGCTGCAAGAAGGGCTGGGGCTAGACGTGGCCTCTGGCGGCGAGCTGTACACTGCCCTGCAAGCAGGGGCCAGGGGTGAGGAGCTCTACCTGCACGGCAACGCCAAGTCGGCAGAGGAGCTGGCCATGGCCCTGGAGGTGGGCTGCACCCTGGTGCCGGATAGCCTCTACGAGCTGCAGCAGGTAGCTGCTCTGGCCACCCCTGAACGACCCGCCCGCTTATTGGTGCGGGTTAACCCCGGCATTGACGTCCACACCCATGAGTACATCCGCACCGGCCAAACCGACAGCAAATTCGGCATTGGCCAGTGGCAACTGCCGGAGGTGTTTGATTTTCTGGCAGCCCATCCCCAACTGCACTGCGTCGGGCTCCACGCCCATATTGGGTCTCAGATTTTTGATCTGCAAGGACACCGCGACCTGGCGGGGGTACTGGCTCAGATCTGGCGGCAAGGGTTAGACAGAGGCCTGCCCCTCCAGGAGCTCAATGTGGGCGGCGGCCTGGGGATCCGCTATGTCGAATCCGACGATCCCCCGTCCATCCCAGAGTGGGTGGAAGCGGTAGCCACTGCCGTGCGGCAGAGTTTCACCGCCGCCGGGCTCCCCCTGCCCAAGGTGCTCTGCGAGCCTGGACGATCCGTGATTGGCCCGGCTGCTGTTACCGCCTATACCCTGGGGGGGCAAAAACGGATCCCGCCCAGCGAAGACCTTCCCGAAGGCCGCCTCTACGTCACCATCGACGGCGGCATGTCCGACAACCCCCGTCCTATCACCTATGGGGCCCGCTACACTGCCCTCTTGGCCAACCGCCCTGAAGCCGAGGCCACCCAGCGGGTAACAGTGGCCGGCAAACACTGCGAGTCGGGGGATGTGCTCTTGAAAGATGTGCTTTTGCCCAACCCAGCGCCTGGCGACGTCCTAGTTGTGTTGGCCACCGGGGCCTACAACTACAGCATGGCCTCCAACTACAACCGCTTCCCTCGGCCAGCGGCGGTGCTGGTCAACCAGGGTGAGGCCCAGTTGATCCTGCGGCGGGAAACTTATGCGGATTTGATCCGTCAGGACATCTTACCGGAGCGCTTGCAACGGTGAAGGGAAGAGATGGCTGCCTGTAACCGTTGCTGTTGAGGGGGGCTTGGTTTTTTCTGCAGCAGTGACCCCGCTGGCTCTCGGGCAGGAAAGACTGGAAGACAGGTAGGAGGTGAGTGGTAGGCTGGTCAGGGGGCCGCAGTCCAACAGGGGTTCCGGAACCAAAAGGTTCTGGGGCGCAGGATGGCGTAGGCAAAGGGTCCGCAACGAGGGGAGCGTGAACGGGGTTTTTCGGCATGCTGGCGGCCTTATGGGCTTGGCTACAGCAATTTAACGTTCTCAGCCTGTTGGACTGGGCTCTGGCCGTCTTGCTATTGGCTTTGGCCCTCTATTACACCCGCGAGAGCCGGGCCGGGGTGCTGGTGCGGGGATTTATGGTGCTCCTGGTGCTGTATCTGGCCACAGCCTCGCTGCCACTGGTGCACCTGATTTTGGATCGCCTGCTCCTTGCTGCGGCTATAGCGATGGGGGTACTCTTTCAGCCGGAGTTTCGGCGGCTCTTGGAGCAACTGGCAAAAGCCATCCGCATAGAGTGGGTAGATCCAGAAGGCAACGACGAGGACGACCCAGAGGAAGAGTTGGTGGAGGAGGTGGTGCAGGCGGTGCGAGAACTCTCTCAAAATCGGACAGGGGCGCTGATTGTGATCGAGCCAGATCAGCCAATCGACTCGCGGGTGTTCACCGATAAAGGAGTTTCTTTGCAGGCGCGGGTATCGCGGGAGCTCTTACAGACGATCTTCCAGACCTCGACGCTCCTGCACGATGGGGCTGTAATTATCCATCGGGATCGGATTCGCGCGGCAGGGGTGATCCTGCCGGTTTCGGAGCGAACTGCCTCTCGCCAACTAGGCACGAGGCACCGGGCGGCGATGGGGATCACAGAACAGGCCAATTGCTTGTGTATTGTGGTCTCAGAGGAGACGGGATCCATCTCACTGGCAGAAGGCGGACGCCTCGAGCGACCCCTGACCAGTGCCAAGCTACACGAACTGCTGGTGCAGCGGTTGCGTCATCCGCGTGAAGCCAAAAAACGGGATGCTCCCCTGCAGGGATTGTGGGCCCACCCGTGGATTCGCAATGGACCGTTGCGCTGGTGGGGATCCCTGCCAGATCTAGCCAAATTCCCTCGCAAACCTGAGAAAACCCTTCCCAAAGACTGATCCGCATGACCCTTTCTCCTGCCCATCTTCTGCAGTTGCCTGCCGACCTGGATCCGCAGTTGTTGCCCCGCCATGTGGCAGTGGTCATGGATGGCAACGGGCGGTGGGCGCAAAAGCGAGGCTTGCCCCGCAGTGTCGGGCATCAGCGCGGGGTAGCGGCTTTGAAGGAGTTGCTCCGCTGCTGTCACGATTGGGGGATCCCTCTCCTCACCGCCTACGCCTTCTCCACGGAGAACTGGGGCCGCGCCCGCGAGGAGGTGGATTTTCTCATGACCTTGTTCGAGCAGGTGCTGTGGCAGGAACTGGCGGAAATGGTGCAGCAGGGGGTGCGCATCCAGTTTGCCGGCCAGTTGTCGGCCCTGCCCCAGTCTTTGCAGGACACGATCCTGCATGCGGTGGAACGCACCCAGCACAACGAGGGCATTTGTCTGACGGTGGCCCTCAACTACGGCGGCAGACAGGAGATCCTGCAGGCTTGTCGCTCGATTGCCACCCTGGTGCAGCAGGGGCTTTTGCAACCGGATCAGATCGACGAAGCCCTCTTCTCCCAATTTCTCTACACCACTGGCCTCTCCGATCCCGACCTGTTGATCCGCACCAGCGGCGAGATGCGCATCAGCAACTTCCTGCTCTGGCAGATGGCCTACACCGAGCAGTACTTCACCCCCATCCTCTGGCCGGACTTCGACCGCGCCGCCTTTCACCAAGCCTTGCTCAGCTATCAGTCGCGGCAGCGGCGCTTCGGCAGATAAGACCTTGACGGATCCCTGCCTGCTTCAATCAAACCAGACCCTCACCCCCAACCCCTCTCCCTCAGGGAG
>NZ_JANSJA010000249.1:6402-10606 GCF_047462335.1 Synechococcus sp. H60.1 | reverse complement strand
CCTGCCTGCTTCAATCAAACCAGACCCTCACCCCCAACCCCTCTCCCTCAGGGAGCTAGCCCTCACCCCCAACCCCTCTCCCTCAAGGAGAGGGGAGTTAGGGAACGACGTAACGAACCGTTTCGTTGCTGTTTGAAGTGGCTGTATCTCAAGCCGGCTTGGGACGACTTGAATGAACAGGCAGCACAAATGTATACCTGAAGCTCCCCAACTAGCGCAAAAAGCTGGTTATCAGCCACATCACCCCAAACGTGATCCCCACCAACAGGGCACCAGGGGCGTCGCCGCCGGTGAGGGGAAGGGCAATGCCGTAGGCCAACATCAGTCCTAGGCTCAGTCCTGCCAGCGCCAAGAGCAAAGCGCGAAGGAAGCGGCGCTCCTTGCGGTACAGGAAATAGATGCAGGTCATCAGCCCCAGCGCCAGTTGCAGGGAGGGATACTCATCAGGGGCCAAGACAACCCAACCCACCAGTCCTCCCAGCAACACGGCGGGCCAGAGCACATCCGGGGCAGAAGGGCTATCCAGCCAACGGCTAATCCAAGGGGGATTTTGGGCAGCAGGACGGGGCAAACTCAGTTCCGTCTCCAGACGGGCAGCCCGTTGTTCAGCATAGCGAATGCGGTCGGGGACAGCGATCTTGCCCTCCTTGCGCAGGCGCAGGCGCTGCATCAGGATGGCATCGTAGGCTTGTTCCACCCGCTCCTGCTGCTGTTCATCCGCACCCAAGCTGGCCAGGAGCCGTGCCCGTGCCGATTGGATCTCCTCAAAGGAGGCTTCTTCGCTGACCCCTAAGACCTGATACGGACTCATCTCAGCCATGACGACCAGCCCTGTAACTCTCTATCACCTTAACCCAGCCGCCAATTCAGCGGCAGTCGCTGACGGCAGGGGTTGGGTTGCCTGACCCTCAAGGGATCCAGCAGCAGAGCGGAGGAGAGCCTGCAGGGAGCGGGCCACCTGCTCAACCGCAGCTTGGGTGGTGGCCTTGCCCAGGCTGAGGCGGATAGATCCCAGGGCCTCGGCCTCGGAATAGCCCATGGCCAAAAGGATGCGGCTGGGGATCCGCTGGCCGCTGCTACAGGCAGAGCCGGCGCTGATGGCGATTCCCTGGCGGCTCATCTCCCTCACCAGCACGTGCCCCGGGATCGCGGCAGTGCAGTAGCTGAGGTGGTGGGGCAGGCGTTGCTCCAGATCCGAGGGGCCGGTCAGCCGCAAACCCGGCACAGAGGCCAGCAACTGGGCCAGCTGCCGTTGCAACTGCCGCAGGCGGGCCGTCTCCTGCTCCAGCTCTTGGGCTGCCAAAGCCGCCGCCACCCCTAGGCCGACAATGGCAGGGATCCCTTGGGTGCCGGCTCGCAGCCGCCGTTCTTGCCCGCCCCCCCGCAGCAGCGGTTGCAGCTCCACCCCTGGGCGCACATAGAGCGCCCCCACCCCCTGCGGCCCGTAAAGCTTATGCCCAGACAGGGAGAGCAGGTCCACAGGCAGTTGCGCCAGATCCAGGGGGATCCGCCCCACAGTCTGCACCGCGTCGGTGTGGAAGAGCACTCCTGCCTGGCGACAAAGGCGGCCCAGCTCGGCAATCGGCTGCAGGGATCCCACCTCATTCTGGCCGTGGACGATGGAGACCAGAACGGTGTTGGGCTGCAACGCCTGGATCAAGGTTTGGGGATCCACCTGGCCGGCGGAGTTCACCGGCAGACGGGTTACCTCCCAGCCCTGGGCCTGCAACCGACGGGCGGCATTCTCCACCGAGGCGTGCTCGACGCTGGAGATGATGAGATGCTGGGGAGTGGAGTAGCGCTGCGCCACCCCAAACAGGGCCAGGTTGTTGGACTCCGTTCCGCCAGAGGTAAACAGCAGCGTCTCCGGCTCACAGTTGAGCAGCTCGGCCACCTGCTGCCGCGCCCGTTCCATGGCCATGGCCGCCCGTTCTCCCCACCCATGCAAGCTGGAGGGGTTGCCCCAACTCTCCTGCATCGCCAGCCCCATAGCCTCGATCACCTCAGGCCGAGGCGGAGTGGTGGCGCTGTGGTCAAAGTAAAGTGCGGGATCCAGAGGCGACATGCGAGCTTGACAACCCAGGACTCGATGTCCCCATCTTAGTGCCGGCGCGTTGGCAGTTCACACCCCTTGCCGCAGCCGTTCCAGCACCCCCAGGTCTTCGAGGGTGGAGGTATCGCCGCTGATGCCGGAGCCGGCAGCCAGTTGCCGCAGCAGGCGGCGCATGATCTTGCCAGAGCGGGTCTTGGGCAGCGCCTCGGTGAAGCGAATCTCGCTGGGGCGGGCGATGGCTCCGATCTCCTCGACCACATGTTGCATCAGTGCTTGGCGCAGCGCTTCGCCCGGCTCGTAGCCCTCCGCCAAGATGACAAAAGCCACGATCGCCTCTCCCTTGATCTCGTCCGGTCGCCCCACCACCGCTGCCTCCGCCACAGCTGGGTGAGAGACCAGCGCCGATTCCAATTCCATCGTGCCCAGACGGTGGCCGGCAACATTGATGACATCGTCCACCCGGCCCATCACCCAAAAGTAGCCATCTTCATCCCGGCGGGCGCCGTCCCCGGCAAAGTAGAAGTACTGCCCATCCTTGGGCGGGATCCGCTCCCAGTAACTGGAGCGGAACCGCTGCGGATCTTTGTAAAGGGTGCGCATCATGCCCGGCCAGGGACGGCGGATCACCAGATAACCCCCTTCTGGGGCCGGGTTCCCTTCCATGTCGACCACATCTGCCGCAATGCCTGGGAAAGGGCGGGTGGCGGATCCCGGCTTGGTGGGTGTAACTCCCGGCAGAGGCGAGATCATAATGCCGCCGGTTTCGGTCTGCCACCAGGTATCCACAATCGGGCAGCGCCCACTGCCGATGACGGTGTAGTACCACATCCAGGCTTCCGGGTTGATCGGCTCGCCCACGGTGCCCAACAGCCGCAGCGAGGAGAGATCATGCCGGCGGGGCAGGGCGTCGCCACTTTTCATAAAAGCCCGGATTGCCGTGGGGGCGGTGTAGAAAATCGAGATGCGGTGGCGGGCGATCAGCTCCCAGAAACAATCGGGTTTAGCAGGTCGGGGCGCCCCCTCGTACATAAACACCGTCGCACCATTGGAGAGGGGGCCATAGACGATGTAGCTGTGGCCCGTGATCCAGCCAACATCGGCAGTACACCAGTAGATGTCTTCTTCTTGCAAATCGAAGATCCACTGACAGGTGACGTGAGTGTAGAGGTTGTAGCCGCCGCTGGTGTGGACAACGCCTTTGGGCTTGCCGGTGGTGCCGGAGGTGTAGAGGATAAACAGCATCGCCTCCGCGTCCATAGGCTCGGCGGGGCAGGCTTCTTCTAGGCTGGGGGCCAGCTCATGCCACCAGATATCTCGATCCGGGATCATCGACACAGCTTGTCCTGTCCGCTGCACCACCAGGACTTTTTCGACGCTGGGCACCCCTTCCGCCAGCGCCAAGTCCACTTGGGGCTTGAGGGGGACGATGGCATCTTTGCGCCAGCCCCCATCGGCGGTAATGACGACTTTGGCTTCCGCATCCCGCAGCCGCTCCTTGAGGGCCTCGGCGCTGAACCCGCCGAACACCACCGTATGGGCTGCCCCGATCCGCGCACAGGCCAGCATGGCCATGACGGCCTCCGGGATCATCGGCATGTAGATCCCCACCCGATCCCCTTTTTGAATGCCCAGAGACTTGAGGCCGTTGGCCCAGCGGCAGACCTCGCGGTGGAGCTGCTCGTAGGTCAGGGTGCGGGTGTCCCCCGGCTCCCCCTCCCAGATGAGGGCGGGCTTGTGGCGGCGGCCATTGTCCAAATGGCGATCCAGGCAGTTGTAGCTGAGGTTGAGCTGCCCCCCCACAAACCATTGCGCCTGGGGCGGATCCCAGTGCAACACCTGCTGCCAAGGCTGAAACCAGTGCAATTCCTGCTGTGCCAGCCGCTCCCAAAACCCCAAGGGATCCGCTTCCGCCTCTTGGCAAATCTGTTGGTAGCGCTCAGGGGTGATGCGAGCCCGCTGCACAAACGAGGGAGGCGGCGGGAAAAGGCGTTTTTCCTGCAGAATCGACTCCAGGGCCGGTTGAGACATGGGGACAAGACCGGTACAGACAAAGGGATCCCAACCGCGCCGCGGCTCCCTACAAGGAACGACGGGAGGGAGGTGGGAATAGGATACCTACCCCAGCAGGGGTAGAGCAAGGGAGCGATCCCC
>NZ_JANSJA010000249.1:0-6302 GCF_047462335.1 Synechococcus sp. H60.1 | reverse complement strand
GAACTCTTGAAATTACTTGAAAAAGGTGGTGCGTTGGCGGTGCATCACCACCGATTCCACCAGGCCGATGGCCAGAAAGTTGGTCAACAGAGCCGAGCGGCCATAGCTCAAAAAAGGCAAGGGCAGGCCGGTGATGGGGGCCAAGCCAATCGTCATACCGATATTGACTACCGCCTGAAAGAGGATCATCGCCAACACCCCGATGGCAATGAGAGACCCGAAATTGTCCTTGGCTCCTTGGGCAATCCAGATCAGCCGCGCACACAGAATCCAAAACAGGATCAGCACCGTCAGGGTGCCGACAAAGCCCATCTCTTCCCCAATGGCCGAGAAAATGAAATCGGTGTGCTGCTCGGGGATAAAGTCCAGTTGGGTTTGGGTGCCCTGCTGGATGCCACGGCCCCAGAGCCCACCGGCGCCGATGGCGATGCGAGATTGAATCAGGTGGTAGCCGGATCCCCAGGGCTCTTGCATGGGATCGATAAAAATCTCCAGCCGCCGCCGCTGGTAGGGCTTGAGGATGTGCCAGGCCACCTGGCCCAGATGCCCGGAGAGCAGGTTGATCACTCCAAAGGTCATCGCTCCTGTCCACCGCCAAGGCAGCCGCCAAGCCGCTAGGCTCGCCATGCCCAGGCACCAGATCAGCCAGACCCAGAGCATCCAGCTCAACTCCGCGCGGGTGTGCAGGCCGTAGAGAATGGCCCCCACCCCCGGCGACAGCAGCAGGAGGATCCAACTGCCCTTGGCCCCGGCCCAGTAGAGCATGACCAGCAAGATCACCACAAACACCAGGGCGGTGCCCAAGTTGGGCTGCAGGAAGATCAAAACCCAAGGAGGAGCGACGACGGCAACAGCCACCCAGATTTGGCTGAAGTATTTGATTGGCCAGTGGTGCAAAATGGCCGCCAGGGTGATGATGACCCCCAACTTGGCAAACTCGGAAGGCTGTACCTGGACGCCGGCAATGGAGATCCACCGCTCTGCCCCTCCTCCCGCCGTGCCGAAAAAGAGCACTGCAATCAAGCCCGCCAAAGTCAGGCCATAGGTGAACCAATGCCAGCGCAGCAGCCGCTCGTAGGGGATCCGCGCCACCATCGCCAAAAACACCAGGCTGATCCCGGCCATGATCAACTGCTGCAGCCAGTAGTGGCTGATGGGACGCTCCCAGACAGCGCTGCGGATGGCGATGATGCCGATGCCCGTCAAGGCCAGCACCGTGGCCAGCAAAATGCCGTCGAACTCCCGCCAAGGCAACAGGATTTGCTGCAGGAGCTGTTTCCACCTTGACTGGGGGGGCACTTTCGGATCAGCGCTGGACAGGAAGAGGGCCATATCTGATGGAGCGACGCCGGCACCAGTTTATCTCTATTCCCAGCCCTGCAGTTGCTCTAGCCAGGCAGAGAGCCGGGATCCCACCTGTTCTCGGCGCTGCTCAAAATTGGCTGCTGCCCAAATCAAGAGCACCCCCAGCAAGATCCCCATCCCCCACAACAGGATTGGGTCAGTGGTTACCCACAGCCACCCCTGCCGCAAGACGCCCAGGCCAAAGCCCAGGGTGCCCGCCCACAGGTAGGCCCGCACCCGCAGCGCCAAACCCAGTACCCCCAAAGCCAAGCCCAGCCCCACCGGCCAAAACCCCGCCCCCAGTTGCCCGTGGGTTTCGATCAAAGTCACCAACACCAATAGACCCGACGAGAAGGCCCGCAGCCGGTGCCGACTCTCTCGAGCACCAGCCTGTTGCAGTCCGGGATCCACCTGGGCCACATAGAGCAGGGATCCCACCAGAGGCAGGGCATAGAGGGTCAGGGAAGCCCAATCCTGCTGCCAGCCGTAATTCCACAGGATCCAGTTGCTCAAAAACAAGCTGATGTAGCCCAGGCGCACCTGGGAGCGCCAGATGGCCAAGAAAGCGTAGTAGGCTGCCCCCAGCAACAAATTGCTGTTGTTGTCGCCGCCCGCCGTCACCACCAGGGCCAGCAACGGCGCCACCAAGGCCGTATTTGACCAGGGATCCGCCGGCCAGCCCCACCGTTGCCAGGGCAGAAAGTAATAGAGGAGTCCCAGCCCACAGAGCAGGGATCCGGCCCATTGCTCCACCCTCAAGCTGGGGAAGCCCAGCCACATACTACCCAGGCAGATGCCGACTCCCTGCCAAGCGCTGAGGTGGCACCAGGCCGTTGGCAGCCAGCCCGGCTCTGTCGGGGATCCCGGCGTCGATCTTCTCCCCTGGGCGGCGGCATAGGCCGCCAGGCCGGATCCCGTCAGCACCCAGAGGAGCCGCCCCCACCGGCTGAGGCGAAGATCGAAAAGCGCAGGCCAAAGGACGAGGTTGGCCAGGGCCCAGTTGGCCGAGGCCATCCAGCGCAGCCAAGCTCTTTTAAGCTGCAGGGTCGCCACCAGCCAAGGGGGGCAAAGGCGGTAGACCACTGCCAGGAGCCATCCCAGCAACGCGGTCAGCACCAGTCCATCTCCCCAGGATCCCCCTGTCTGCTGGCTCAGGAAGTGAATCCAGCTCTCGTAGGCAGCCAGTGACATCCCGCAGGCCCCCAGGATCCCCTTCCAGTTGACGGGAGGGTCTTCTTCCGTTCGCATAAGTGGGACGGAGTCCCCACCTTGCTCTTGTGCCCCTGGGATCCCCTGCCCCAGGCCCAACAACACGATGGCCAGGCCTAAGCTGCCCACCCCCGTCAGCTCGCTCCACTGGGCATGGGATCCCAGCCAACCCAGCCCGGCATAGATCAGCGGCCCTGTCTTCCAGCAACTCAGGGTCTGGACTCGCTGCAGGAGCTCTCCCCCGCCGGGGAACAGGAGTTTCTCCGGCCCTATCCAGAAGAGGATCCCCAAGCCTAGGTTGAGGACGGCCCACAGAGGCAGGATGGGACGGGATCCCTGCACAACCCAGAGCAGGATGCCGGTCGCCCCCAGCTCCAAAGCCCAGATCAGCCCGTAGGCGATCCCTTCCACCACCGCCCAGGAAACCGAGCCGGTGGCAGAGTCCGTCCCGTCGGCGCCAACGACCGCCGAGCCACCCCTTGAGAGAGCCACCCCCAGCCGCAGGCCGAGCGCCACCAGGGCCACCCCAGCCGCCAAGGGCAGAGCGCCGGGGAACATGGGCTGCTTGCCGACGGAAATGGGGAGCCGAGAAGGATCCGCCAGGGCCGCCGTTGTCGCCACTGTGAGGGCAAAGAGGAGCACCAACCCCAACAGCAGGCCCCAGCCATCCAGGGCCGGTCGGTAAGCGGCTTGTAGGCGAGAAGAGAGGCGCAAAATTCCGTAGCGACAGCCGCTCAAGAGCAACCCCAGCACCGCCAAGGCCAGCAGCCACTCCGCTTCCGTGAGCGTCGGCAATAGCCGGCTGATTCCCACCAGGCCGATCCCTACACCAAAGGCCACCGCCAGCAGTGCTTCTGGAGTAGGAGAACTGGGAGAGGGAGAAGCCCACAGCCACACCTGAGTTGCCAGCAGCAGCACTCCCAGCCCTAGCCCGAGCAGATCCAGGCCCGGCCTGCCGAGGGTGAGCCCCTGGGCCATCACCAGGGAAAGCACCGCCAGAAGGCGCAGGGATCCCCGCGCCGGAATCCCTTGTCGCCAAGAAAAAGATCCCCCTTGCTCCGGGATCTGCAACCAGCGAGGCATAAACGCCAGGGGCGGCCAGGCCCACACCTGCGCCGCCGTCAAAACCGAGGGCACCGCCAGCCACAGCCAGCCAATGGACTCCGTGCCCTGCGCCAAAAACACAAAGTAGCTGGATCCCAGCAGCACCAGCCCCATCCCTTCGGCGCTCTGCTGCCACAGCCGCACCGGCAGTCCCCCAAAATGTCCTGAGGCTGCCAACAACCGCCCGCCCAGCGCCACCCGCCCCGTCCATTCCAGCAAGCCCAGCAGCAGCAAGATGGCCCCCCAACTGGACAGGCTCCAATCAGGCCAAAGCCAGCGGATCCCGGCCAGAAGCGCCCCCAGCCCATAGGCATGGGTCAGAAATACCCACCCAGCGCCAACCCTGGACTTCTGCCGCAGCCACCAGGCCAGGATGCCAGTACTCAACAGCAAATGCCAAAAGCAAATCGCCGGCTGGGGAAAGCTCAAAAGCAAGAGGGATCCGCCCAGCCCCAACACCAAGCGCTCCGTCGGTTCTGCCAGCGCCGCAAAACCCGCCTCCTCGCCTTCCCGAGGTCTCTGCTGCCAGCGGGCCGCCAGCCCCAGCCACAGCACCTCATAGGGCAACAGCACCAGCCCCAGCAGCCCCCAAACAGAGTCGAGGGGCTGCAACCCACCCGTTAACAGCGCCAGCACGCTCTCCCGCCAGCTTGCCGGCCACACCTGCCAAAAGGCCCAGGCAGTTTCCAGACCCAGCAAAAACAGCAGCGCCAACTCCACCCTCTGCTGACGTTGGCTCAGTCGCCTCGCTAAGAAGCGGATTCCCAGCAGGCTGATGACCAACACCTGCCAGGCGTTCTCCCCCCAGTCGCTGGCCGCCAGCAGCCAGCCCAAAATCAACAGCACCCCGCTCCACCAGGGCCGCCCCACCTGAGCCGGCTCGTAGTCCTCAGCCGGGCTTTGGGGCAGCCAACCCAAGAGGGCCACCGCCAACCCCAACTGCGACACCTGCACCTGCCCTGAGAGCAGCCCCCGCAAGATCAACAAGGAGCCAGCCGCCCCGATGAGCCACAGCCGGGATCCCCGCAATTCCAGCGAGCGGCGGCTCCAGGTGTAAATCACGGTGCTGAGGATCCCCAAGTAGAGGATCCCAAGGACAAGGGTGGGACGAGACTCCGGCGGCCCTAGGCTCCAGAAGAGGTGTAAACCAGAAAGAGATAAGAAGTTCACCAACGTTCCGTAGAAAGCAGAACCCGCCCCCAGCAAGTCGGCCCGTCGCCAGGCTCCCCACGGGATCCCTATGAGTAACCCCAAAGCAACAGCTCGGATCCCCCACGGGATCCCCAGCCCGTCCAGCGCCCACATGTTGATCGGCAGCAGCAGCAAAGCAACAGCCTCTAAAGTTTGGCTTGTCAGACGCAGCCCGTCCTGCCGCTGCGCCCACCTCGCTCCCACCCCAAACGCCGCCGTATAAGCCAAGAGCACCCCGTACTGAGCTGCCGGGGAAAACTCTTGCCAGCGGCTGGCCGCCAGCACCCCCGAAGAGACCACCACCAAAAACAGGCCCAGGAGCAGCAGCCAAGCTACGCTCAGCTCAGACAGCAAGTTGCGCAACAACACAGCTATCCCCGGGGGAGAGGAGAGCTCCCTAGTTTCGGCTGGCGGCTCTTCCCCCGCCACGACAACCCCAGAGCCGGCCAAGCCAGCATTTCTTTCCCGCAGCATCTGCGGGATCCAGATCAAATCGAGGAGCTGGCCGATCCCCAGCAGCCCAAAAGTCAGCAGCCAGAGCAGCCCTGTGCGCCAGCGACCCAGATAGAAGCGGTGCAGACCGCAAAGGCCGAACAAACCTAAAATCCAGAGCACGTAGGCCGAGCCCAGACTGGCTGGGATCCCCCCGCCGACAGAAGTGGCTCCTGGCGCCGATTCCGCCTCCAGCCGATACTGCTCCACCAGATGGCGAAAGTGCTCCGGCGTCAGCAAACCCAGCTCCAGCAAGGCTTGCAACCCCCGCAAAACCTGCTGCCGGGATCCCGAAACGGTGAAGTTGAACGAGTAAGAGCGGGACTGCTCGGCTCCCTCAGGTGGAATGTTATTCTGGGATCCCATGGCCGGATTCTTTGAGCAAAAAGGCTTGGGGCCACTGCTACTCTAAGCCTTGCTCTGTTGGATTGCTATGCTCTTCACAAATGCTCCAGCAAAGCGTGGGTGCTGGGCAGGACGGGGAGAGTCATCAACTGCCCCAGCCGCGAAACGGTGAGCTCCGCCGCCGGCATGGGTTCCGAAACCTGTCCGATGCTGAACACCAGGACTTGGTTGCTGTACGGCAAGATCTCGTCCAAATCCGCCGAGGCAAAAACAATAGCCGTCCCTGCTTGGGCGCGTTCCAGCAATTGACTCCAGACCCACAGCGCCGACTCAATGTCCAACCCGCGCGTTGGCTGTTCCATCAGCAACAGGGTCAGGGTTGACACTCCCACCGACTAAAGTTGGGGGATCCTTACGCAGTCCACAGACGGACTCGCAAAGGCGCTGTCAAGACGCCCCTAGACAGTTCCTTGAGACAGAGCCTCAAGGTTCTGCTTACTTGTTGACTTACAGCCCTGTCTGGGTCTTTCACCGGGGTAGGTGCTTGCTTAGCGGCAGTTGTAGCAATGAACTACCCCACCGCGTAGGCGGGTGGGGTTTCCTCACCCGCTTGACAG
>NZ_JANSJA010000248.1:0-4335 GCF_047462335.1 Synechococcus sp. H60.1 | reverse complement strand
TTTTCTATCGAAGAGCTCTCCAGGGATCCCTGTGCCTAGTTCTTCGGCAAATTTCGTTGACCTTACCCAACCATGCTGCCTGTGCGCCCCCGCGAAACCGTTTCCATGTTCACCCGCGACGGGATCCAACTGGATGCGGATGTCTATCGCCCAGAAGGCGGGGGGAGCTACCCGGTCTTGCTCATGCGGCAGCCCTACGGGCGGGCCATTGCCTCGACGGTGGTGTACGCCCATCCGCGCTGGTATGCGGCCCACGGCTACATCGTGGTCATCCAGGATGTGCGGGGGCGGGGCACCTCCAAGGGCTCCTTCTACCCCTTCCGCCACGAAGCTGAAGATGGGTTTGACGCGGTCAACTGGGCGGCTACGTTGCCAGGGAGCAACGGTGTGGTGGGCATGTACGGCTTTTCTTACCAGGGCATGACCCAACTCTATGCCGCCTCCAGCCGTCCCAGCGCCTTGAAAACCCTCTGCCCGGCGATGTTGCCCTACGATCTCTACGCCGATGCCGCCTACCCGGGGGGAGCCTTTACCTTCTCCAACAACCTCAGTTGGGCGCTGCAACTGGAAGCTGAGGGAGCCCGCCGGCGGGGAGAGGCCAACGCTTACCAGGCCCTCTTCAAAGCCTCCCGCAACTTGCCCCTCTACGATCCCATCCCCCTCAAGCCGGGCGTGCTGCAGCAATACGCGCCCCAGTCCTACTACTTCGACTGGCTGGAGCACAGCGAACCCGACGACTACTGGCGCCAGCTCTCCCCTCGGCTAGAGGTGGTGGATCTGCCGATGTTGCACATTGGCGGCTGGTTTGACAGCTACCTGAGTGGCAGCCTGCGCCTCTACAAGGAGATGAGTGCCCGCAGCCGCAACCCTCAGTACCTGGTTGTGGGGCCCTGGGCCCACCTGCCGTGGGGGCGCAGGGTGGGGGCGCTGGACTTTGGCCCCGAGGCCGTCAGCCCCATCGATCGGCTGCAGGTGCGCTGGTTTGACCAGTTCCTCAAAGGCAAGGACACCGGGATCCTCCAGGAGCTGCCGGTGCGCCTATTCGAGATGGGAGCCAACCGCTGGCGCAGCTTAGAGGCCTGGCCCACCCCGGAGCCAAAAGCTTTTTACCTGCACAGCACCGGCCTGGCTGCCCTCTCCGAACTTGAGGGATCCCTCCGCCCGGAACCCCCACTGAGGCAACAGTCGGATACTTTTGTTCACGATCCCTGGCGACCGGTGCCAGCCCTGGGGGGTCACCTGGTTTATCCTGCCGGGCCGCAAGAGCGCTCTGCCCTCGACTGCCGCACCGATGTTCTCACTTACACCACTCCCCCTCTGGAAACCGACCTCCTCCTGGCGGGGGATATCACGGCAGAGCTCTACGTCGAAGCCGACAGCCCCAGCTTGGATCTCTGCGCCGTGCTCTCCGTGGTCAGGCCGGACGGCCAGGTGTACAACTTTTCCCAGGGCTACCGTCGTCTGCAGGATCCCCAGCCCAATGCCCCCATCTCAATCCCCTGTCAGCCTACCTGTATCCGCATTCCCCGTGGCCACGCCCTGCGTCTCAGCCTCAGTGCGGCCTGTTTCCCGGCCTACTCCGTCAATACAGGTACGGGGATGCGAGAAGAGCGGCTCATCGAGGCCCGCATTCTCACCCTTACTCTTCACAGCGGCGGCAACACGCCCTCGCGGTTAACCTTGCCGATTCTTGAGGAATAGTGCTGCCTCTCCCGCTTTTGTAATCTCTGTCTAGCAAACGAAAATCAAACGCTAGGATGGGAACAGGTGGGGCAAGGGAGCGCCATGTTGCAAGACCCAAAGCTAATCCGGCACTATCAAGCTCTAACCGACGCGCTGGTGGATAGTTGGCATCGCGGCTATCAGCGCACTGACGAGCTAAGGCTGCTGGTGGACGGTTACCTGCTGGCCTTGCGAACTGGCAAACAATTGGAGCCCTTTGAGATTTACCGCCTCGAAGATGAGGTCAACCGCTTCCTCTACGATCCGTCCAACTTCATGGATCCGGAACTGGAGCGGGAGACGGAGAGGATGCGGGGCTACTAACTTTGGGGATCCCTGCTGGCAATCCTTGCGACCGGTAGGCCGCAGCCTCAATTCCTAAGTTCTCTAGCCTTGGGGTCTTTCTCCCGTCCTTCGGGAGAGAAGCTGGGGGTAGGGCGGTTTTGAGAACAACTTGGGCCTGGTAGGCTGAGAGCAGTCGATTCCTCTCAGTTCTATGGCAGTTTGGGATACCCTGGCAACTTCCCGGCGTCCGGCTCTGCTGGGATCCGGCCTGGGCTTGGGAATAGCCCTGACCCTCTGGTACGGGGTGTTTGGCTACCACGTACTGCAGATGGGTATCTGGCTGCTAAGCATCCTGCTGGTGGGGCTGTATGTGGCCCAGTTTCCTCCGGCTCAGCTCCCTTGGGATCCGACGCGGCTGCGCTGGCGTCAGGAGCTGCTGCACCTGGGGCTGCTGGCGCTGGTTTTTGCCCCCATCTACCTCTACGACCTGGCCAACATCCCTTTTCAAATCAACACCGACGAGATTGTCATCACCTCCATGGCACGGCGGGCCTCAGGGGTGCGCTACCCCGATATCTTTGGGCTGATGCCGGAGTGTTTCTATTTCCCCCGCTTCCTGTTCAGCCTCTTTGGCGGCCTGACGCGGCTGATGGGGGGAGTCACGCTGGTGAATGTGCGCACCGTGCATGCCGCCTTCGGGGTTGTCACCATTCTGGTGGCCTATGGGTTTTTTCGGTCGTTCTGGAACCCCCGGCTGGCCTTGGCAGGAGCGGCCCTCCTGGGATCCAACCACGCCTTGTTAGGCATCAGCCGCATGGCGATGCGGGAGAATCTGATTGTGCTGGTGGAGTGTGCAGCGCTAGCCTTGCTCTTAAAGGGCGTGCGGGAAAAAAATCCCCTGCTTTTGTATTTGGGGGGAGGGGCAGCGGCCTTCTCCCTCTACGGCTATCTGCCGGGGCGGGTGGTGATCCTGTTGGGGTTGCTGTTTGGCGGCCTCTACCTGCTCCTGGGCCGGGAGGAGCTGCAAGGAGGGGATAACCAGGTCAACCCCTTCTGGACTTTGGCCAAGCTAACCGTGCCGGCGGCGCTGGGGTTTTTCCTGGTGGCTGCGCCCATCCTGGTGGCTACTGCCACCGCCCCCCCAGAAAGCGCCGAGTATGCCCGCCAGCAATTTCTCTTTTTCCCGGAAGGGCGGGCGCTGCAGCAGAGGTGGGTCAATGCGGCTACGCCGGCAGAGGCGGTGTGGCGCAACATCCGCAATGGCCTAAGCATGTTCAACGATCCCAGCCAGCACGACCGGGGCTACATCTACCCCAACTACGGCCATGCCTTTGTGGATCCGCTGACGGGGGTTTTGATCTGGCTGGGGCTGGGATCTGGCCTCTACCGCCTCTGCAAGGGGCGTAGCCAGCCCCACGACTGGCTTTGTATGGGCAGTTTCCTGTTTCTTTACCTGCTCTTTAGCTTGGCCATCACCAAAGCCCCCAACTACACCCGCCTGCTGGTAATCCTGCCCTTTGTAGTCTACCTAACTCTGGAAGGGATCCAGGCGCTGGCCGGTCTCCTGGAGCGTTGGGGATCCCCAGGGAGGAAGTGGCTGCCGGCAGTGGCGATGGCGGGGGCGATCCTGGTGATCGGGGGATGGAACTTGGCGATTTTTGGAGATTTTGTCCACAAGGGCTGGACCCAGGGCAACGATGTGGGAGCCACCGGGCGCTACGTGGCGGCCCGACAAGGGGATCCCGACTACCGCTTCTACTTGGCTGCCAGCGCCGCCTACCCCTATTTCAGCTGGGGAGAGCCCATCTATTGGCAGAGTTGGATCCAGTTTTTTGCCGGCTCGGGACAGGAGGTGCAGGTCTTTTCCCCTGAGGCGTTGCCCACCCAAGATCTCCAGCCGCCATTTACCCTGTTCCTGAACGAGGAGGTATGGAATCAGCAAGGGGCAGCGCTGCAGCAGCGCTTTCCCCAGGGACAGTTGCATCGGATCCCGGCTGAGCGGGGGTTGTGGGCTTTTGAAGTAGCGGATCCTTAGCGCTGCTCTCTCTAGGTAGCTGACTGGGCTTTGAGTCAGCTATACCCCTTGCCGTTGCCTCCTTGTGCCACCCTCGTGGATTAGGGAGAGGGGCTGCGCCCTACATCCATCCCAGCGGGGTGACCCACGCGGCCCTCAAAAAGGGATCCCCGCTGCTGAAGGGTAGGCTTAGGCCGGAGCAGCAGGGCCCGGCCATCTGGCGAAACGACGGGCGTGTTGCAGTGCCAAATCCACATAGTGCTCGGTGTGGCGGTCAACCTCCAGAAAAATCCCAAAAAATTTCGCCGTACACT
>NZ_JANSJA010000247.1:0-4353 GCF_047462335.1 Synechococcus sp. H60.1 | reverse complement strand
CCGGTGGGATCCCGGAATACTGGATTGGGGATCCTGCCAAGCAGTTCGTTTCCGTGTTCGCTGGGTTGGTGGGGAATACGAAGACGAGGTTAAAACCGGCCCTGAACGCATTGTTGCCTCGGTTTTGCCCCAGCTAGATTTGAGCGTGGAAGAAACCCTGCAAGCGTGTCGTTCTGTGTAGTGTTCCGTGCTGCATACTTTGTCAGGAGATACCTATGCCAATTGGAGTGCCTCGCGTTCCCTACCGTCTGCCCGGTGAGCCCTACAGCCAGTGGATCAGTCTCGATGACCGCCTCTACCAAGAGCGGATCCTGTTTATCGGCGAGCCCATCGATGACAATTTGGCCAATACTATCGTGGGGGTGATGCTCTACCTCAACTCCCAGGATCCCCAAAAGGATATTGTGATGTACATCAACTCTCCCGGCGGCTCTGTAACGGCGGGCATGGCCATCTACGACACCATGAACCACGTCAAGCCCGACATTGTTACCGTTTGCGTGGGCCAAGCAGCCTCGATGGCGGCCTTTTTGCTGGCTGCCGGCACCAAGGGAAAACGCTTTGCCCTGCCCCACTCCCGCATCATGCTGCACCAGCCTTCTCTGGGCACGATCCAAGGCCAGGCCAGCGATATCGAAATTCGCGCCCGCGAAACTTTGCGGGTCAAACGGCGCATGAATGAGCTCTTGGCGCAAATGACTGGCCAGCCGCTGGAGAAAATCGAGCGGGATGTGGAGCGGGATTTCTACCTCTCGGCTACGGAAGCCCAGGCCTACGGCATTGTAGATCGGGTGATCCAAGAGCGCTCGGAAGCAATGGCCAGCTAGGGGGGATTTTGGCTCGTCGCAAAAAGACGGCCTGGGCAAGCTCCTGAGTAAGATAGGGATCCAAAGGCTGACTCTCTTTTGCTTGGCCGTTTGACGGGCCTGGATCGAGTGCTCCTGCCAGCAGGTGTGACGTTCCTTGGCTTATACGGTGTTGGTTCTGGGGTGCCGGGAGATGGGCTGAGGATCCCTGGGGTAGCTAGGATAAGGCGGGGTGAACCGAAAGCATTGGGTCAAAAGGAGTAGTGGATGGGCCAGTCTGCTGGTGTTCCTGCTGTATCCACCGAATCAGGCTTTGGCTTTGCCCCCGGCTTCTGAAATCCCTGAGGAGGTGCTGCGGGCGGAGCCAGGTTTGCAGGCTCGCTCGCCGGTCGATAATCAGCCCCTCACTGCTGGCGAGGCTCTGCAACTCCAAGCAGCCCTGGCAGCCCGGCCCGAAACCGGATCTGTTTCTCCAGAGGTGGAGCGGCTGATCTTTTTGCTCAAGCTGCGCAAAGGGTTGCGCGACCTGTTTCCTTTTTTGTTTCCCTAACCTTTGATCCGGCTTTCGCCCTCTCCCCAAGGGCGAGGAGGGATCCCTTTCTGGTAGCAGTAGGGGCCGGCGCGGGATCCCCAAGTCTGCTGGCCAGTGGTGGCGTCAAAGCCGCGATCCCAGGTGATGAATTCCTGAGCCGTGAGATCAAATTCGATGTGGATGTAGGTGCTGTCGCCGGGGTTGAGACGGCAGCCGCCGCCGGGCAGCATCTCGCCGTGAAAGCAGCCTGGGCGTTTCTCCACCAAAATACGACAGCCAGGCAAGTGCTCCAGGTCGGACAACGAAAGCTGCGCCAAGCGCTGCGGCTCCTGGGAGGCGCCTGCCCAAGCTACTTGATCCCGTAACTTATAGTTCTCAATCCGCAAGGGATCGGCCAACACCTGCAGCACTCGGCTGCGGTAAAATCGGCCCGGTGTGTGCTCGTTAAATTGCTCGGTAAAAAAGCCGATTCCTTCTGAAAAGAGGTGGGGAACGCGCACGTACCAAAGGCTCACCGGCACAAACCACACGGGCTCTGCCATTGCTTGGGCGCGGTTGCTGTAGTAACCTTCCAGCCAATCGGCAAAAGTATTGAGGTCGGAGTCGGCAGTTGCTGCAGCAGAGGTTGTCATATGCAGGAAGGAGGGTTGCCTGTCTGCAGGATTTCTCGATCCTACGCTTATTCCTATCGATCAGAGGGAGAAGGGAGTTGAGGATCGGCGCAACCAGAGGGCTCAGCGTTGAGGAGTTTGCTCTGCTGAAAGCAATTTTTCTTCTACCATAGAAAGCTATGGCAAAACTCACCCCCAGCTCCAGCTACAGCATTGCCCTACGCCTACGTCTGCCCAACCAGCCGGGGGCGCTGGCCCGTGTTACCCAAGCCATTGCCGAGGTGGGAGGCAGCCTCAGCCAGATTGACCTCATCCACCAATCGGCAGCCGAAACGGTACGGGAAATCTGCGTGGATGCCGTTAGCAGCGAGCACGCCCAGCAAATTCACGCTGCTGTTGCCTCTTTGCCCAACGTGAAGGTGGAGCGGGTGGTGGATCGCACCTTTGAGCTGCACCGGGGAGGAAAGCTACAGGTGGTGGCCAAAAGCCCCCTGGAGAGCGCCGCCGATCTGGCCATGGCCTATACCCCGGGTGTGGGTCGGGTGGCCCTGGAGATTGCCGCCGATCCCAATGCTGTCTATGAATACACCATCAAAGGCAATTGCGTTGGCATTGTTACTGACGGCAGCGCCGTGCTGGGCCTGGGGAATATCGGCCCGGAGGCCGCTCTGCCGGTGATGGAGGGGAAGGCAGCTCTGTTTAAGCGCTTTGCCGATATCGATGCTTTCCCCCTCTGCCTGGCTACCCAGGATGTGGGAGAAATCGTGGAGACAGTGGTGCGCCTAGCGCCGGGGTTTGGCGGCTTTAACCTGGAGGACATTAGCGCCCCCCGCTGCTTTGCCATCGAGTCCCAGCTCAAGGCCCGTCTCAGCCTGCCAGTGTTCCACGACGATCAACACGGCACCGCCATTGTCGTGCTGGCCGCCTTGCTGAACGCCTTGAAGGTGGTCAAAAAAAACCTAGACGAGGCGCGCATTGTCCTCAACGGGGCAGGAGCAGCCGGGATTGCGGTAACGCAACTGCTGCGGCGGGCTGGGGCAGCCCACATCGTGGTCTGTGACCGCCAAGGGATCCTCAGCCGCTCCCGCACCGACCTCACCCCCGAGAAAGCTGCCATTGCCGTTGAGAAGAGCGGATCCCTGGCAGATGCCTTGGTGGGGGCAGATGTGTTCATTGGGGTGAGCGTGGCCAATGCCTTGACCCCAGAGATGGTGGAAAAAATGGCGCCGGATCCCATTGTCTTTGCCCTGGCCAACCCGGTGCCAGAGATTCAGCCGGAGCTGGTGAGCGGTCGGGTGGCGGTGATGGCCACCGGGCGCAGCGACTACCCCAACCAGATCAACAATGTGTTGGCCTTTCCGGCGGTATTTCGCGGTGCTCTGGATTGCCGCGCCAAGCAGATTAACACCGAGATGTGCCTGGCTGCCGCCCAGGCCATTGCCAATTTGATCCCACCTGAAGATTTGGATCCCCAGTGGATCATTCCCTCAGTCTTCGACGGGCGGGTAGTTCCCCAGGTGGCTGCCGCCGTGATCCAGGCTGCCCGCCAAACAGGAGTGGCCGGGATCCCTTGAGGGTTGCCCAGGCGGCCCTCCTTTAGGGCGACTATGGGCAACGAAGAAGTTGCGGGCAGACAGTCCGTTGGCGGAGGAAAACCTTACCAAAAGCGGGTGGAAAGCAGCATCCGCTTGCATCAGTGGTCTGCAGGTTTCTAAAGCGTCAGCCCCCTAGGATAGCAAACCATTGCAACTGCAATTTATTCACGTCCTAGCACTGCGCGGAAGCAAGCTGGCAGTGCAGGGAAGATCTCAACATACCGAGCATCAATTTTGTCGGAAATGGCCTGGGGGACGCCTTGGAGCGGCAAATGCGGCAACGTTAAAGTCCACTTTTTTGGATCCCTTGTAACTTAACAATCCTTCAAGCTTCCTTCCTTCTTTGTGTAGTATTTTGCGCAGACGTCACTGACTTCATCGATTACCCTGAGTTTTAGGTTTTCTGATCACTCGGCACTCCCAATGGACATACGTAAGCCGCTCTACGTCCACATCGTCACCACGCTCACCGCTGCTAGCATTGCCGCTTTGCCTCAGTCTGACCTCGGCAGAGCCCTCAGAGTGGCTCTGGTGGTTGGAGCCGGGAACGCAGTAGCCTCGAGGATTGCTTGGTCTTCTGCCCGAGACAGGGATCAGCGAGTGCAAAGCCTCCAAGCAGAGATTGAAGAGCTACAGAACCGGTCTGCGCGGAAGGAGGAAGAAATTCAAAGATGGCAGGGTCTCGTCGGAGACTTGTCCCGGCAAGTCCAGGAGAGGGACGAGAAGCTGCAGAACCGGCAAGCGGAACTGACAGAGCTCCAAACCCGGCTTCAGCAGAGCAGCAAGCAAGTCCAAGATCTGGAAGCACA
>NZ_JANSJA010000246.1:0-587 GCF_047462335.1 Synechococcus sp. H60.1 | reverse complement strand
ATCTGTTTCGTCTTAAGGAGAGGTTCGTTGTCCAAGTCGTTTTTGTTTTCCTCGGAGTCGGTGACGGAGGGGCACCCCGACAAAATCTGCGATCAGATCTCCGATGCCATCGTGGATGCCCTCTTGACGGCGGATCCCATGAGCCGGGTGGCGGCAGAGGTGGTGGTGAATACGGGCATGGTGATCCTGACGGGGGAGATCACCTCGCAGGCGCATGTCAACTTCACCCGGCTGGTGCGGGACAAGGTGGCCGAAATTGGCTATACCGACGCCAGGAACGGCTTCTCCGCAGAAAGCTGCGCGGTGTTGGTGGCTTTCGATGAGCAATCTCCCGACATTGCCCAGGGAGTGAACTTGGCTCTGGAAAGTCGCGCATCCCAGGAAGATGAATTCGACTTGATCGGGGCCGGGGATCAGGGCTTGATGTTTGGCTTCGCCTGCGATGAAACCCCTGAGCTGATGCCACTGCCCATCAGCTTGGCCCACCGCCTCAGCCGCCAGTTGGCCGCGGTTCGCAAAAATGGCACCCTGCCCTACCTGCGCCCGGATGGCAAAACGCAGGTAACCGTGGCCTATGAGGAGGGGCG
>NZ_JANSJA010000245.1:15816-27103 GCF_047462335.1 Synechococcus sp. H60.1 | reverse complement strand
AACTGCTGCAGATCCCGGTTTTGGATCACCTCATTCTCGGCGGCGGCCAGTTCCTTAGCCTGCGCCAGCACACCCGCCTGTGGGAGGAGTTTCCCCAGCCGGAGTAGCACCCCCAGCCCCTCTCCCACGGGAAGAGGGGGGCTAGGGATCCGGTAGCGCCTCAAAGCGCATGCCCACCCTGAGTTGGCCGCCGTTGACCAAGTCCCAGGCCGACTGTTCTTTCCTGCCGGGCAGTTGGGCCCGCCGGATGAGAAGGGATCCCTCGCCGGTAGCCACATACACCCCTTCTCCTTTGGCCAGTCCCACCACTTCTCCGGGGCTGCCCTGGGGAAGAGGGTCGGGCGGTGGATGCAACTGGGGAGCGGCAGAGCGGACAATCTTGATCCGCTGCCCCTGCAAGCCGGTAAAGCAGTCGGGAGAAAAGGCGCGGATTTGGTTGTGCAAGGCCTGGGCTGGGCGCCGCCAATCGAGCTGGAAGTCCTGCTTTTTAAGGAGGGGGGCATAGGTGGCCCGCGAGTCATCCTGGGGAATGGGGGTGATCTCTCCTTTTTCTAGTTTCACCAGGGTTTCCACCAGTAGCTCGGCCCCCAGTTGGGCCAGTTGGGAGGCCAGTTCCAGCCCAGTCTGCTCTGGCCCAATGGGCAGCTTGGCCTGCAGCAAGATGGCTCCCGTATCCAGGCCCTCGTCCATGAGCATGGTGGTGACGCCGGTCTCGGTCTCGCCGTTGGCAATGGCCCACTGGATGGGGGCAGCGCCGCGGTAAGCCGGCAGAAGGGAAGCGTGGACATTGACGCAGCCCAACCTGGGCATCTGCAGCACCGCCGGCGGCAGGATTTGGCCATAGGCCACCACCACAAACACATCGGCAGCCAGCGCCTCTAGCGCCGCCAGCACCTCCGCATCCCGCCGCAGCCGGACAGGCTGCCACACCGGGATCCCATGGGCTTGGGCAAGGACCTTGGTGGGCGGCGGGAGTACCTTCTGCCCTCGTCCCTGCGGCCGATCCGGCTGGCAGACCAAGCCCACTACTTCAAAGAGAGGCTGCCGCTGCAACAGGAGCTGCAGCGAGGGCAGAGCAAACTCCGGCGTGCCAAAGAAAACAACCCGCATGACCGACCCCTCTGAGCCCTGCCCTTTAGTCTAGAGGGGTAGGGGAAGGGGGGGAGGGCTCGCCAGTGTCAGGCGCTGGAGAAGGAAAGGGAGAAAGTCTGGCCGGGGGGGCCTGCCAAAAGGCAGGCTGTTTGAGATCGAACTCTTGGCTCCAGGCTGGAAAGAAAGCGCCCAGCTTTTGCCCGGAAAGCCGCAGCCGCTGCACAAAGGCCCATTCCAGGCGGGTCAAGACCCGCCGCACAAAATCCTTGGCCCAAGCCGGATCCGGAACTTCCGCAGCCTGTAAGTTCACCTGTAAGAGGCCCAGCTTAGGATGCAGATGAACACGGGTCTGGATCCCTTCTGGGCGCAGCAGGTAGCTGAGCACGTACTGGATGGCCTCCACATCCCCCTGCTGGGCACGGTACAGAGGGCTATTGGGGTTAGGCGGCGGCTGGTAGCGCCACTCGCGGTGCCACTCCGGGATCCCTTCGTTGGGGGGAAAGCCGAACAGCTCCACCTGGCAGTGCCGGTGGGTCAGCGCCAGTTGCTCCAGGGTTGGCAAGAGGCGCTGCAGCAGCCAATCCGGATTGGGGAGGGGATCCCCCTCCAGGCGCAGCAACAGACGGTGGCCGGAAAGACGCGCCTGCACCTGCAGATGTCCCAGCCCCAGGGATCCCAGGGCTGCTTGCAAGCGAGCCACGATCTCCGGCAGAGCCGCCTGGACATCCACAGAATGGGCAGACACCGACAGGGATCCGCAACAAGACCAGATCCAACCTAGCCCAATTTCGGCAAGGGCTTGGAGGGGTTGGCGGCTAGGGCTAGATTCCCAGGATTAAACGGGCAACGTAGAAGTAGATCAACACCCCCAGCACGTCCACAATCGTGGTGATGAAGGGGGCGGCCATCAAGGCCGGATCCAGACCAAAGGAGCGAAACAGAAAGGGTAGCCCCGCCCCTGACACCGAAGAGAGAACAGAAATCCCAAATAGGCTTAGCCCAACGATGACCGCCACCAGGAGATCCCGCTGCAGGGCATAGGCCCAGCCGATGCTGATCAAGCTGAGCATGATCCCCAGCATGGCTCCCACCACTGCTTCCCGGGCCAGTACCCCCAACCCGTCCTTGAGGCGCACCGCTGCCGTGCTCAGGCCGCGAATCACCACCGTCGAAGACTGGGAGCCGACGTTGCCGCCGCTATCCACCAACAGTGGGATAAAAGCCGCCAGGGCGATCACCTGGCTTAAGACTTCTTCCTGGCCGGCAATAATCGTGCTGGTAAAGGTGTTGGTAAGCAGCAAAATCAGCAGCCACACCACCCGCTTGCGGGCTGCCTGCCAAAAACTGAGGTCGAAATAGTCATCTTCTCCAGACTGCAACCCCCCCAAGGAGTAGATGTCTTCGGTGGCCTCTTGCTCCACGATGTCCAGTACATCATCTACCGTAACGATCCCCACCAGTCGCCGCTCGGCATCCACCACCGGCACCGCCAACAGGTCGTACCGCTGGATGACCTGCGCCACCTCTTCCTGGTCGGTGTGGGTGCTGACGAACACCACCTCCCGGCTCATCACCTCCTCCAGCCGCTGGGCCGGATCGGCCATCACCAACTCCCGCAAGGATAGGGTTCCCGTCAGGTGTCGCTCCTGGTCGGTGACGTAGAGGTAGTAGATGGTCTCGGTTTCGCGGGCCAAGAGGCGCACCCGCTCCAGTGCCTCGGCTGCCGTCAGGTTCTCTCGCAGGGAAATGTACTCCGGGGTCATGATCCGCCCCGCGGTGTTGGGGGCATAGCCCAGCAGCAGGGCCGTGGCTTCCCGTTCCTGGGGGCTGAGCTGGGGCAGCAGTTCGGCAACCACCTTGGCCGGCAGCTCGTCGAAGAGGCGGGCCCGGTCGTCCGGCGACATCTTGTCCAAGATGTCCTGGATCTCGTGGCTCCTGAACTCGCGCAGCAGCGCCTGTTGCAGATCTATGTCCAGGTGTTCGTAAACGCGGATGGCCAGATCCTTGGGCAGCAAGCGAAAGGCCAGAGCCTGCTGCGCCTCCGGCAACTCCCCGATTACCTCGGCAATGTCCACCGCTTGTACGGGCAGCAGGAGAGATTTGGCTTGTTCCAAGTTGTTTTCCCTTAGGGCCAAGCTGAGCTGGCCACGCAAGAGCTCACAAAATTGCTCGCGGCTCAACTCAGGGCTGGGGGCGGGTGGGATCAGCGGGGCGGAATTCAATGGCTGCACTCCCTGCAACTCTAGCTTTAACTATGCCAGCAAAGCTGAGTCTGTGCTCCCTGCCCCCGTTTTCCTAGAGCCCATAAAAGTCGGGGCCGGATCCCTCGTAGCTGGGGTTAACCCGCAGGTTGAGGTGGGGACAGACGATCTCGCAGGTGCGGCACTGGATGCAGTTTTCCAGCGACATGGCGTGGGAGCGGATCCCATTGTGTTCGCGGATGTGGTGGACTTCTGCGGTGCAGTCGGCCACGCAGGGGGTAGGGCGGTTTAGCTTGTCGTAGGTGGCAATGCACTGGCGGCAGGTGTCAGCGCTGAACTCAAGGATGTGGCGGTTGCCTTCCGGGTAGCGGGGATCGGCAAAAAAGACGGCATCTGACCGCGAGAAATAGCCCCATCGCGTGGTCAATGCTTCAGGATCCAGACCTAGGGGGGCCACAAAGTCCGCTTGGATGGCGGCATGGGGAGCAACATACCCCCGTGGGGGCGGCTCGCCGGCGCTGACCCGTCCCGTCAGCAGCGTGTAGGCGCGCAGGAGTTCCCCGCCGCGACGCACGGGATCCTGCAGGCCCCAGCGCAGGGATCCCAGCCAAGGGTGGCCGGCATCGACGCTGCGGCAGATCTGGGGCAGGTATTCTTCCAGCAGGCGGGAGTTTTCCAAAAAGGCTTCCCGAAAATAGCGGCTGCGGTAGAGATCTTGCCCCACCGAGCTCTCCATCACGGCTTTTTGGTAGGCCTCTTGAATGCGCAGATCCCCTTTTAAAAAGCCGTCGTGAATGAGGCCCGCTGCCAGGTAGCCGGTCTCCATGGCGTTGTTGATCCCGGCCAGGCTGCCCACATCCAGCACCCCCAGGGCATCCCCCAAGAGCAAGGCCCCTTCAACGCCAAAGCGGCTGGGCAGGCTGTAGTAGCCCCCCTCAGGAATGACGGCGGCCCCGTACTTGAGCAACTTGCCACCGGCAATCAGGGATTGGATCCAGGGATGGGCTTTGAACTCCTGCAGGCGCTGCTGCGGGTTGAGGTTGGGATTTTTGCTGTCGAGGCCGATGATGAGGCCCAGGGCCAGGCGGTTATCTTTGAGGCCGTAGACAAAGCCACCGCTGAAGCTGCCATCCAAAACCGGATAGCCCAGGGTGTGCCACACCTGCCCCTGCAGCGAGCGAGGGATCTGCCACAGCTCTTTGACCCCCACCGACCACAGTTGCGGCCGAGGGCGCAGGTGAAACTTCTCGACCAGGTCTTTGGAGATAAATCCCTTGTCGCCAAAACAAGTGAGCTCGGCAAAGACGCAATCTTCGTAAACTTGGCCGGAGTCGCTCACCCGCACCCCAATGACTCGCTCCCCCTCATAGAGGATCTCGTGGGCGGCAAAGCCGGGGAATACATCCAAGGTAACGTTGGGGATCCCTTTGGCCTTTTCCTGCAGGGTTTCGGCCAGCCAGCGGATGACATGGCTAAGGGTGAGGAGGAACTGCCCCTGTTTGCGCAACCCCTTTGGGATCGCCGCTTCCGGCAGATCCCAGCGCTCTTGGGATCCCAGTACGCTCAGGTGGCTCACTTCCACCCGCCCCTCGTGGGGAAATCCTTGGCTCTCAAAATCCGGGAAGAGCCTGGCGATTACCTGGGGATTGCAGATGGCGCCGCTGACAATGTGCCCGCCGAATTGCCGGGCTTTTTCCAAGATGGCGATGGAGATCTTGAGCCCCGAGAGCTTGGCCAGATCCAAAAGGCGATGGGCCAGGATCAGGTTGGAGGAGCTTCCTCCCACCAAAAGCAGGTCATAGCGGATGGCGTCACTCATGCAGAATTCCCCACGCAGCAGCTCTGGAGAGTCTGCCCGTATCCTAGAAAGGAAAAGTGGAAAGATCCCAAAACTTTAGACCTTCTCAAGCCTTTGGGCGTTCTCCCTGCGCTGGCCAACCCCAGCCTCTTGCCTGGCTTGGGCAGGGATCCCCACTTCCTGCAATTTTTCCAGCTAGCTGGATTCGAGCCTCTCTTGCCAGAGAAAAAGGGGCTGTCTTTGAGCTGGCTTGCGGTATTGCCGCTAGCTGGCAGAGCCTGGATTCTACGCTAAGCAAGTTGTAGGCGGCAATGAAGGAACATCCTCTGTCCAAGTCTTTCTTGGCGACGCTGGTTGGAGCCTTCTTTGTTCTTTTAGGCTGCAGCGTTGTGCGGCACCACTTGTTTCAGTCGGGAGGGTATGATCTCGGTATTTTCGACCAAGCTGTTTATTTAATCAGCCGTGGTGAGGTTCCTTTTTCTACTATTCGCGGGATCCACATTCTTGGGGATCACGTAGCTTTTATCTTGTATCCTCTCAGTCTCTTGTATCGCATTGTTCCCTCTGTATATTGGCTGTTTGGCATCCAAGCTCTGGCACTAACGCTGGGAGCGCTGGCCGTTTACCATCTGGCGCTCCAAGCCGAGATTGATTCTGACAGAGCAAGAACAATTGCCGCTGCCTATCTTCTCTACCCAGCCATCTTCAACGCCAACCTTTTTGATTTTCATCCAGAAGTGTTGGCTGTTCCCCTTTTTTTGGCAGCTATACTCTGTGTTCGCTCTGGCAAGTTGTGGGAATTCTTGCTGTGTTTGAGCGGTATCCTCGGCTGCAAGGCGGTGTTGTCTCTCAACGTCATTGCCCTGGGAACTTGGCTGTTGCTCTTTGAAAGCAGACGAGTTGAAAAGCGCTGGCAACGGCGCTGCCAAGTGGCCGGCTGGCTTGCCATAGCGGCAGGGTCGGCATGGTTTGGCATGGCTACTTTTTGGATTATTCCTCACTTCAGTGGCAGCGAGCCGGCAGCCGTTTCTCACTATAGCTATTTGGGCAGTTCTGTTCCTGAAATTATCCAAAACTTGGTTCTCAAGCCAACATTAGTCCTGGGCAAGGTCTTCTCTCTCGACACCCTATTCTATGGATTTTTGTTAGTCATCCCTGTGGCTTGGGGCCTCTCTTGGCGCCACTGGGATCCCTGGATCCCTGCCCTGCCAACCCTGGTGCTGAATATACTTTCTAGCAATCCTGCTTATCGGGATCTGGTGCATCAGTATGCATTACCTGTTGTTCCTTTTCTCTTTCTAGCTGTTATCGAAAACGCGAAAGCAGTCCCCTTTTGGTTTTGCCCCGTCAAAAGCAGAAAAGCAGCGCTAGCCTGGTCTTTGCTGGCTTTTTTAGCCCTGGCAAAATACCCCTTTTTCGGCTCCATCTATCTTCAGTCTCTTGACACTTGGCAGGCCACTCGCGAGGCCCTTGCCCACATCACCACCCAAGGGGGTGTCCTTACCACCCACGAGATTAGCCCCCACCTCACCCACCGGCAAGTTATCTACTTTACTGATGAGAGCCACTTCAAGGGATCTCCCCCCCAACAATGGGATCCCTTTGACTACGTTTTGCTTAACAGTCGCCATCCGGGGTGGCGCAGCAGCCCAGAGTTCTCCCAAACCCTGCTTGCCGCTTTACAAAAAGAAACCTCGTTTCAGCTTCTCTACCATCGCGATGGGGTGTATTTGTTCTCTAGGATACGACAAGAACCTTAAGCCTAGCCGGAACAAGTCAAAGACAAAGATCAGAAAGCAAAATTCCCTGTAGTTCAACAATTTGTTAAGAAATCATTAGCTCAACCTAAAGAAATTCTTCATATCGATGAAGCTTAACCTAGTCTTGGCCTCTTCTTAACTTCTAGGTACTAGTTTTGGAGCGCCTATCCCAATGCGTGAAGTCAGTAACGCAGGGAATCGACAAGACAAGAGAAGGGGAGAACTCAACGTGAATAATCCGCAGGGTTCTAGGCTTCGTCATGGGGACGAGCCTCTGTGCAATCATTCGCCCAACCCCACCTTTAGCAGCATCCTAGAAGCCCGCCTGCAGCGGCGCCAAGTGTTGCAGGGGGGCATTGCCGCAGCAGTGGCCACCTTTTTTGGCCTGCCGGCGCTCAACAACGCCAGTAAGTCGGCCAAAGCGGCCAGCGGCAGTGCCTTGCTGGGTTTCAAGGCAATCCCCGTGAGCGCAGAAGACAAAGTGGTGGTGCCGGAAGGCTACACTGCCCGACCGCTGCTGGCCTGGGGTATCCCCATCACCGGCACCTACCCTGAGTTTAAGCTGGAGAACACCGGCGCCGAGCAGGGGATGCAGGTGGGCAGCCACCACGACGGTATGCACTTCTTCCCCATTGAGGGGAAGGATCCCTGGCAGGGCAGCTCCACCGAGGGCCTGTTGGTGATCAACCACGAGTACGTGGAGCCGCGCTTTATGCATGCCGCCGCCAAAGGACAACAGCTCAACGATGAGGGGTATCCGGTCAACCCCGACGGTAGCCGCGATCCCGACCAGGTGCTCAAGGAGCTGAACGCCCACGGGGTGAGCATTGTCCACATCAAGCGGGAGGCGGACGGTAACTGGACTGTGGTGCGGGATCGCCTCAACCGCCGCATCACCGGCCTCACCCTCATGGAGATCCAGGGCCCGGTACGGGGGTCTGACTTCGTCAAGACCAAGTTCAGCCCCGATGGCACGATGACACGGGGCACCTTAAACAACTGCGCCCACGGGGTTACTCCCTGGAACACCTACCTCACCTGCGAGGAGAATTGGGCCGGCTACTTCGTTAACACCAGCAAAGGGCCGGATCAAAAGCCCAACCTGCCCCGCGAACACAAGCGCTATGGCGTGAGCACCGAGACCTCCCGCTACGGCTGGGAGCTGGCTAGCAACAAGGCCGACGAGTTCATCCGCTTCAACGCCACCCCCACCGCTGCCGATGCCACCCAGGACTACCGCAACGAGCCCAACACCTTTGGCTGGGTGGTGGAGATCGATCCCTTTGATCCCAGCAGCAGGCCTAAGAAGCGCACAGCTCTGGGCCGCTTTGCCCATGAGGGCGTGGTGTTCCAGCCGCCGGTGGAAGGACAGCCGATTGTGCTCTACATGGGGGACGATGCCCGCTTTGAGTACATCTACAAGTACGTCTCGGCGGAGCCCTACCGCAAGGAGACGGCAGGCGGCCACCTGCTGGACAACGGCACGCTGTATGTGGCCAAGTTCAACGAAGACGGCACAGGGGAGTGGATCCCGCTGCTGTTTGGGCAAAACGGCCTCACCCCCGAGAATGGCTTCACCAGCCAGGCGGATGTACTGGTGAACACCCGCACCGCGGCAGACTTCGTCGGCGCCACCAAGATGGATCGGCCCGAATGGGGAGCAGTGGATCCCAAGACTCGTATGGTCTACTTCACCCTAACCAACAACAGCAAGCGGGAACAAGACCAGGTGAATGCCGCCAACCCTCGTCCCAAAAACCAGTGGGGTCACATCATCCGCTGGAAAGAGATAGGCAGTCCCCAGTCCACCCGCTTTGAGTGGGACATCTTCGTCCTGGCCGGCCCACCCGGAGATAGCCGTACGCTGTCAGGACAGCCTCTCAACGCCGACAACATCTTCAACTCTCCCGATGGGCTGTGGTTCGATGCCAGTCGTCGCCTCTGGATCCAGACAGATTGTAGCGAGAGTAACCTCAACAAGGGAGATTTTGCCCAGTTCGGCAACAACCAGATGCTGGCTGCCGACCCGGATACGGGAGAAATTCGTCGCTTCTTGACCGGGCCGATTGGACAGGAGATCACCGGCGTGGTTACCACTCCCGACCAGCGCACCATGTTCATCAATGTCCAGCACCCCGGCTCCACCACCAGTGCCGAAGACTTCGCTGCCGGCAAGATTGCTTCGCGCTGGCCTGACTACGACGACAACATCTATCCCCGCTCGGCGGTGGTGGTGATTACCAAAAATGACGGCGGCATCATTGGTACCTAGTTGGCGCCGAAGCCGTCAACTTAACCCAGCGGCAGGGATCCCTGCCGCTTTTTCCTGCAAGAGTTACTCCCCTCTCCCTGAGGGAGAAGGGCCTACTCCCACAAGTTCAAATCGGTCACCGCCCCCAGGCTGCTGCTGGAGACGAGCTTGGCGTACTTGGCCAAGGTGCCCCGTTTGTAGCGAGGCTCGGGGGGAACCCAGCGGGCGCGGCGGCGGGCCAGTTCTTCCTCGCTAACATGCAGGTGCAACAGACGAGCGGGGGCATCGATGGTAATTAAATCCCCTTCTTCCACCAGGGCAATGGGGCCGCCTACGTAGGCCTCAGGCGCCACATGGCCCACCACCATGCCGTAGGTACCACCAGAGAAGCGGCCATCGGTAATTAGCCCCACGCTATCTCCCAAGCCAGCGCCGATGATGGCCGAAGTGGGGGAGAGCATCTCCCGCATGCCAGGGCCGCCCTTGGGGCCTTCGTAGCGGATCACCACGACGTCCCCTGGTCGAATTTGGCCAGCAAGGATAGCCTGCAGACAGGACTCCTCCGAGTCAAAGACCCGCGCCGGCCCCGTGATCTTGGGTGTCTTGACGCCGCTAATCTTGGCCACTGCCCCTTCGGGAGCAAGGTTACCTTTGAGGATGGCTATGTGCCCTTGGGGGTAAAGGGGGCTGTGCCAGGGGCGAATCACCTCTTGGTCAGGGCTGGGCTCGTCCGGCACGTCCCGCAGGACTTCGGCAATTGTCTGGCCGGAGATGGTGAGGCAGTCCCCGTGCAGCAAGCCGTGGTTGAGCAGGATCTTCATTACTTGGGGGATCCCGCCAGCCCGGTGCAGATCGGTGGCAACAAAGCGGCCCGAAGGCTTGAGGTCACAGAGAACAGGTACGCGGGCGCGGATGGTCTCAAAGTCATCCAGCGTCAGGGGCACCTCTGCGGCGTGGGCAATGGCCAAAAAGTGGAGCACGGCGTTGGTGGATCCCCCTACGGCCATGATGACGGAGATGGCGTTCTCAATGCTCTGGCGGGTGATGATGTCGCGGGGCCGAATGTTGGCTTTAATGGCCTCGGCCAAGACCTTGGCCGATTGGGCAGCGCTTTCGGCTTTTTCTTCATCCTCTGCCGCCATGGTAGAGGAATAGGGCAGGCTCATGCCCATGGCCTCAAAGGCGCTGGACATGGTGTTGGCGGTGTACATGCCGCCACAGGATCCGGCACCGGGGCAGGCGTGGCGCTCCACCGCCAGCAGCTCTTCCTCGGAGATGTGCCCGGCGCTGTACTCCCCTACCGCTTCAAAGGCGCTGACAATGGTGAGGTCACGGCCATTGTAATGCCCCGGCTTGATGGTGCCACCATAGACAAAGATGGAGGGCACGTTGAGGCGGGCCATGGCAATCATCGCCCCCGGCATGTTTTTGTCGCAGCCGCCAATGGCCAAGAGACCATCCATACTCTGGCCGTTGACCACCGTCTCGATGGAATCGGCAATCACCTCCCGCGACACGAGGGAGTACTTCATGCCCTCGGTGCCCATGGAAATGCCGTCGCTGATGGTAATGGTGCCGAAGATCTGAGGCATGCAGCCGGCCTCCCGCAGGGCAGCTTCGGCTCGCTCGGCCAGGGCTTGGATGCCGATGTTGCAGGGGGTAATGGTGCTGTGGGCGTTGGCGATACCGACGATGGGCTTGCCGAAGTCCTCATCGCGAAAGCCCACTGCTCTAAGCATGGCGCGGTTGGGGGAGCGCTGCACCCCCTGGGTGACCACTTGGCTGCGCAGCGGAAAAGGAGAGTTGGCCATCATTGGTAAGAAGAAACAGAGAAAAGTGAGCAGGGAAAAGAATGGGTAGAACTCATCCTACCGCTTTTCCCAAAGGCAACCGTAACCCTCCTGACAAGAGGGATCCGGCCAAATCTGAAGCAACTCTGTAAGTTCTCGGCACCTGCGCCGAGAATCGGCCAGCCTACCTAGTAAAGGGGATCCCAGATTCCAATTGCGTCAGCGGGACGCAGTCCTTGCCCTCCGGTTCGAGATACAGAAGCCAGGAACCTCTTGTTCCGGCGTTTCCTCTTAGGTGTCAGTGAAGCCGCGTATGGTTCTCAGCTCTCCTCCCTCCCCCGCCGCCGTGCCCAGCAGCGCCGAACGGGAGATGGCGCGGGATGTGCTCACCCTCT
>NZ_JANSJA010000245.1:12047-15716 GCF_047462335.1 Synechococcus sp. H60.1 | reverse complement strand
GCCGCCGTGCCCAGCAGCGCCGAACGGGAGATGGCGCGGGATGTGCTCACCCTCTCCCGCCATGTCTTGCAGCAGTTTGGCAGCTTTACTGCCGAGGCCCAGGACTTCAGCGCCCTGATGAACCGCATTGCCCTAGCCGGCAAGATGATTGCCCGTCGCCTCAGCCAGGCAGGGCTGATCGAAGGAACGTTGGGGGTGACCGGCAGCGTCAATGTCCAAGGGGAAGAACAGCAACAGATGGACGACTATGCCAACCGGGCCTTCATCCGCGCCTTGGAGCAGACGGGCCTGGTGTGTCGGCTGGTGTCAGAAGAGATGAAAACCCCAGCTCGCCTGCCGGAAAACTGCTCCCTCAGCCGCTTGGCCCTGGTGATCGATCCCTTGGATGGATCTTCCAACATTGACGCCAACCTCAGCGTCGGCTCGATTTTCTCCGTCCTTCATCCTCTAGAGGATCGTCCGGAAGCAGACAACCAAGATCTCCTGCAGCCGGGCCGCCGCCAACTGGCTGCCGGCTACATCCTCTACGGCCCCAGCACCCAACTGGTCTATTCCGTCGGCAAGGGGGTACACAGTTTTACGTTGGATCCCAGCTTGGGCGAGTTCATCCTCTCCAAGAGCGATATTCGCATTCCCGAACGCGGCTCCGTCTACAGCCTCAACGAGGGCTACTTCTGCCAGTGGAGCGAAGGGATCCAGAACTATGTCCGCTACGTCCACCGCCACGATGGCTACACCTCCCGCTACAGCGGCGCTCTGGTGGCGGATTTTCACCGCATCCTTCTCCAGGGCGGGGTGTATCTCTATCCGGGCACCCAGAAAAAACCAGAGGGCAAGCTGCGGCTGATGTACGAGGCCAACCCGCTGGCGTTTTTAGTTGAGCAGGCGGGGGGCGTAGCCACCACCGGCAGCGAGGCCATCCTGGACATCGTGCCCCAATCCCTGCACCAACGGGTGCCTTTGATTATCGGCAGCCGCGAGAATGTGGAAGAAGTGTTGCGCTGCCTTCGCTGAACCCCGCCCACGCAAGCCGAGCTGACTCTATGGTGACCCTGGCTGAAAACCCCCTGCGCGTTGGCCTCAACCAAGAGCGCGTTCCGGATCCCTGTATCCTGGTACAGTTTGGCGCTTCCGGGGATCTGGCGGCCCGCAAGCTGATCCCAGCCTACTACCGGCTGTTTGTGCAGCGACGGCTGCCGCCGGAGTTTACCTTGGTGGGAGTGGCCCGGCGCGACTGGAGCCACGAGATCTATCGCGACAAAATGCGGGCGGCCCTGGAAGAATTTGCCCCCCAAGATCTGGGGCCAGAAGCCCTCTGGCAAGACTTTGCCCGCCGCCTGTTCTACTGTCGCCTTGATCTTGGCGATGCCGAGGGCTACCTGCGTCTCAAGCAATTCCTCGGCCAACTGGATGAGGAGCGGGCCACCCGCGGCAACCGGGTGTTTTATCTGGCGGTGGCGCCGGACTTCTACGCCCAGGCCATCCAACAGTTGGGGGCAGCCGGGATGTTGGCTGACCCGGCCAAAACGCGGGTGGTGATTGAAAAACCCTTTGGCCACGACCTCACCTCGGCCCAGGAGCTGAACCGCATCGTACAGCGGATTTGTCAGGAAGAGCAGGTCTACCGCATCGACCACTACCTGGGCAAGGAGACGGTGCAAAACCTGCTGGTCTTCCGCTTTGCCAACACCATCTTTGAGCCCCTCTGGAACCGCAACTACATCGACCATGTGCAGATTACTGTGGCGGAAACGGTGGGGGTGGAGGATCGGGCTGGCTACTACGATGCTGCCGGTGCTCTGCGGGACATGGTGCAGAACCACCTGATGCAGATCTACTGCCTCACTGCTATGGAGCCACCTGTCTCATTACGCGGCGACGGGGTACGCAACGAAAAGACCAAGGTGCTGCAGGCTACCCGCCTGGCGGATCTGCGCAATGTAGCCGCGGCAGCGGTGCGAGCCCAGTACGGCCCCGGCTGGATTGCCGGCAAGCCGGTGCCAGGCTATCGCCAAGAGCCCAATGTCAACCCCAACTCGCAAACCCCCACTTACGTGGCCCTGAAATTGGAATGCGACACTTGGCGGTGGCAGGGAGTGCCCTTTTACCTGCGCACCGGCAAACGCTTGGCCAAGAAGGTCTCCGAGGTGGCCATCTACTTTAAGCAGGTGCCGCTCTCTCTTTTTCCTTCGGCAGCCCGGGAGGTGAGCCCCAACATCCTGGTGCTGCGCATCCAGCCCAACGAGGGCATCTCCCTGCGCTTTGAGGCCAAGATGCCGGGGCCAGAGATCCGCACCCGCTCGGTGGAAATGGATTTTCGCTATGGAACTGCCTTTGGGTCGAGCACCCCGGATGCCTACGAGCGCCTGCTGTTGGACTGCCTGCTGGGGGATCCCACCCTATTTACCCGCGCCGACGAGGTGGAAGCCGCCTGGCGGGTGGTGACACCGGTGTTATCGGCCTGGGAGGCGCCGCCTGGCCATGACAAGGGCGGCAATGCCGCACCGCCGCTGTACACCTATGAGGCCGGCACCTGGGGGCCCAAGGCCGCCGAAGACTTGCTGGCCCAGTCGGGGCGGCGGTGGCGACGTCTCTAGTTTGTTTGAATCGCTGCCCTCACCCCCGGCCCCTCTCCCAAAGGGAGAGGGGAGTTAGAGATGGTGCTCCGCGCCGCCGGCGCAAACATGCATCTGGTTGGAACCAGCCCTGGCAGGAAGGATCCCCGGTTGCTGCAGCTAACATGGGCATGACCTGTTTTTGCGTGGGTGTCATGCCGCCACTGGTATTCCGGCTACCTGTCCGGTTTTTGCTAACCTTGCCGCTGGGCTTTGCCATGGTGTTGGGGGTAGGGAGAGGGGATCCCGCTCGAGCCCAAGTATTGCTGCACCTTCCCCTGCCCAATGGGGAGTTGATGCGGGCCCAGGCCCTGCAACTGGCCACTGACTCGCTGCGGCTGGCTCAGTTTGGCCAGACAGAAGAGGCGCTGCGCCGCTTGCAACTGGCGGTGGCCATGGTGCCCAACTCCTCCGAGCTGCTCTATGTTTTGGGCAACGTCCACCTGGAGCGGGGAGACTACGCCCAGGCGGTGCAAGCGCTGCAGAAGGCCCGCGCCCTGGCTCCTGACGACGCCGATATTCTCTACTCGCTGGGAGCGGCTTACTTGCGGCAGGGCAGCTACTTTGCCGCCGCCGAGGCTTTGGAACGGGCTGTGGCCCTGCAACCGGATAACCCCAACGCCCGCTTCCAACTGGGCAATGCTTATCTAATGCTGGATCAGTGGGATCCCGCCCGGCGGGAATATGAGAAGACCCTGGAGTTGGATCCCGCCTATTGGCCGGCCATGAACAACATCGGCTTGGTGGACTACGAGCAGGGAGATCTCGACGCTGCTATCGAGCGCTGGGAACGCACGATAGAGATGAACGACTCTGTGGCAGAGCCCTACTTGGCCTTGGCGACCGCTCTCTACATTCGGGGAGAAACCGGACGAGCCGAGGAGCTGGGGGCCAAGGCTGTGCGCCTGGATCCCAGCTATGCCCGGCTAGAAGTGCTGCGGGAGAACCTGTGGCGGGAGAAGCTGCTGCGGGATGTGCAAGTTCTCCTGCGCAGCCGCCCCGTTGCCGAGGCTCTGCAGCAAGCTGCCGTCGAGCAGTTCAACCGGCAGATGGG
>NZ_JANSJA010000245.1:0-11947 GCF_047462335.1 Synechococcus sp. H60.1 | reverse complement strand
CCGTTGCCGAGGCTCTGCAGCAAGCTGCCGTCGAGCAGTTCAACCGGCAGATGGGGCTCTCAGAAGAGTAGGCTCAGGGGCCGCCCAAAGCAGCTTGGGCCGGGGATCCCGCGCCCATCCGTTCCTGCAGCCTCTCAACCTTGGCCCGGATCCGCTCGGCAATGCCGACGCTGTTCAAGCCCAGATCCGCCAAGGACTCCTCAGGAGTGGCATGTTCCACCCACACATCCGGCACCCCCAGGCGCAACAAAGGCACCCGGATATCGGCATCCAGAAGGGCTTCCCCCACTGCCGAGCCAAACCCGCCCATGAGGCAGCCCTCTTCTACTGTCACCACCAGGCGGCTCTGTTGGGCCAGGGGCAGGATCAGCTCGGTATCCAGAGGCTTGGCGAAGCGGGCGTTGACCACAGTGGTGGAGATACCGTGTTCCTTCAAAATCTCCGCCGCCTGCAAACTGGGATGCACCATCGATCCATAGGCCAGGATTAGCACCTCGCCGCCGCTGCGCAGCACCTCGGCTTTGCCGATAGGAATGGGCTCCCACCCTTCCTCTGCCAGGGGCACCCCCACGCCGGAGCCACGCGGGTAGCGCATGGCAATGGGGCCTTGGGTGTACTGGATCCCGGTCACCACCATGCGCTGCAGCTCCGCTTCGTCTTTGGGGGCCATCAGCACCATTTCGGGGATGCAGCGCAGATAGGCAATGTCGTACATGCCCTGGTGGGTTGGGCCGTCAGCTCCCACCACCCCCGCTCGATCCAAGCAGAAAAAGACCGGCAACTTTTGGATGCAGACATCGTGGATGATCTGGTCGTAGGCCCGCTGCAGGAAGGTGGAGTAAATGGCCACCACCGGCCGCATCCCCTCGCAGGCCATACCGGCAGCCAATGTAACAGCGTGCTGCTCGGCAATCCCCACATCTATAAACTGATCCGGCAGCTTTTCCTTGAGTTTGTCTAGGCCGGTGCCAGTGTCCATGGCCGCCGTAATGCCGATGATACGGGGATCCCGCTCCGCCAGCTTGCAAAGGGCATGGCCAAAGACCTTGCTGTAGCTGGGGGGCTTGGGCTTGCTGGGGGGGTAGGGCTTGCCGGTGGCGAGGTCAAAGCGGGATTGGGCATGATACCCCACCTGCTCCGCTTCCGCTGGCGGGTAGCCTTTGCCTTTCACCGTGGCCACATGCACCAGCACCGGCCCAGAGATGCCGTGGGCCAACTCAAAGGCATCCAACAATTCTGCCAGGTTGTGGCCGTCCACCGGCCCCACATAGGTGAAGCCCAGCTCCTCGAAGATAATGCCGGCCTTATTGTTCTGCACGGCGGTAACCAGCTTCACCGTTTCCTTCATGCGGTCAATTTCCGGGCTGAGGCTGGAGCCAACCAGAGGCAGATTCTTGAGTTGCTCCTCCAGGCTGTCGGTCAAAAACTGCACCGGCGGGCTGAGGCGTAGGCGGTTTAGATAGCGCGGGAGCGCCCCCACGTTGGGGGAGATGGACATGCCGTTGTCGTTGAGAATCACCATCAAGTTGGTCTTGGGCAGGTGGCCGGCGTGGTTGATGGCTTCATAGGCCATGCCCCCTGTCAGGGCGCCATCGCCGATAATGGCCACCACCTTGAAGTTTTCTCCCCGCCGGTCGCGGGCAATGGCCATGCCCAGGGCTGCCGAGATGCTAGTAGAGGCGTGGCCGGCCCCGAAGTGGTCGAAGCGGCTCTCGCTGCGCTTGAGGTAGCCAGAGATCCCCCCCTTCTGGCGGATGGTGTGGAAGTTGTGGTAGCGGCCAGTAAGCATCTTGTGGGCATAGGCCTGGTGCCCCACATCCCAGATCACCTTGTCGCGATCCAGGTCCAGGGTTTTGTAGAGCGCCAAGGTTAGCTCCACTACCCCCAATCCCGGCCCCAGGTGACAGCCGACTGGGGAGTTGGCAGCCGTTTGCAGGTGTTTTTCGCGGATCTGCCGGGCTAAGCTGCGCAACTGGCCGAGGTTGAGGTTGCGGAGCTGGTTGGGGTGAGTGATTTCACTCAGGTGCATAGAAGACGAGTCCTTTCGGTGCACTCCCACTCTAAATCATCCTTTTCCCAAAGTGGCCGGTTGCCCCAGCCACCTCCTCAGGTGGCCGACAGCGGCCAGGGATCCCTTGGTAGGGTTAGCATCGGACAAAGGCCCAGCTTCTCGAGGTGGCCTTGAATTGGCTTGTTGTTGCCTATGAGGATTGCCGATAACATCACTCAGCTCGTTGGCCGCACACCCCTGGTGCGGCTGAACCGGATCCCGCAAGCGGAGGGATGCCGGGCGGAGATCGTGGTGAAACTGGAGAGCTTTAACCCGGCGGCATCGGTAAAAGACCGCATTGCCGTCAGCATGATCGAGGCAGCGGAGCAAGCCGGCTTGATCACTCCTGGCAAGACCATCTTGGTGGAGCCCACCTCCGGCAACACCGGCATCGGCCTGGCTATGGCGGCAGCAGCCAAGGGCTATCGGCTAATCATCACCATGCCCGAGAGCATGAGCCTGGAGCGGCGGCTGCTGTTGAAAGCCTACGGAGCAGAGGTACATCTGGCCAGCAGCGCCGGCGGCATGGGGGAGGCTATCTGGAAGGCGGAAGAGATTGTGCGCCGCACCCCCAACGCCTACATGCTGGGCCAATTTACCAATCCCGCCAATCCCCAGATCCACGCCCGCACCACCGGGCCCGAGATTTGGGAGGACACTGATGGCCAGGTGGACATCCTGGTGGCGGGGGTGGGCACCGGCGGCACCATCACAGGGGCGGGCGGGTTTCTCAAAAGCAAAAAACCCTCGATTCGGCTGGTGGCCGTCGAGCCCAAGGCAAGTGCAGTCTTAAGTGGGGGGCGGCCCGGCTTCCATCGCATCGAGGGCATTGGGGCAGGGTTTGTGCCCGATGTGTTGCGGCGCGACTTGCTGGATGAGGTGATTGCAGTAGACGACGAAGAGAGCATGGTCTACAGCCGCCGCTTGGCCAAAGAAGAAGGGATCCTCTCCGGCATTTCTACAGGCGCGGCCCTGGCCGCAGCTATCCAAGTGGGGCGGCGACCGGAAAACGCCGGCAAGCTGATTGTGATGATCCAGCCCAGCTTTGGCGAGCGCTACCTCAGCACCCCCCTCTTCCGCGACCTGGAGCGGGAGGAAGCCGATGCCGGGATCCTGAAGGCCAACCCAACCTAAGCCAGGAATTCCCCCAGGGAGAGCTCCTCCAGTCATTTCCCCAACATCCGAAATCCATCCGACGCTCAAAATTCGCCAGCCAGGGCTGCCACACAGCGCTCGCACAGCTCTGGGTGTTCGGCAAACTCCCCCACGCGGGTGGAATAGTTCCAGCAGCGCACGCATTTTTTCCCGTCCGCCGGCTGAACGACAACCTGCAGGTCTTCCTCTGCAGGGTCAGCCTTGACCAGCTCGACTTGGGAAGTGATGAACAAGTAGCGCAGCTCTGCCGCCCGCTCTTCCAAGAGGGAGTACAGATGGGGATCCGTCACCTTCAAGATCAGTTTGGCCTCGGTGGAAGCGCCGATGAGCTTGTCGGTGCGGGCTTGCTCTAGGGCTTTGTTCACCTCCTGCCGCACCGCCCGCAGCTTTTCCCAGGTGGCCGCCAACTGGGGATCCCGCCACTGCTCTGGCAGCTGCATCCAGCCCCCTTCAAACACCGAGCGGGTAGGCTTGGGGTAGGGAAGGTAGCTCCAGATCTCTTCTGCGAGGTGGGAAAGCACGGGGGCGATGGCCTTGGCCAAGTTCTCCAGCAACAGCGACAGCACCGTCTGACATTGCCGCCGCCGCCGGCTGCGGGCGTGGCTGATGTAGAGGCGATCCTTGCCAATATCCAAGTAGAAGTTGGAGAGATCCACCACGCAGAAGTTCTGAACCGCCTGGAAAAAGCGGTAGAACTGGTAGCTTTCAAAAGATTCAGTGATTTCCTCTCCCACCTCCTTTAGGCGGTGCAAGATGTAGCGATCCAACTCCGTCAACGCTTCAAAAGGAACGGCATCCTGAGCTGGGTTGAAATCATAAAGGTTGCTCAGCAGAAAGCGGGCCGTGTTGCGGATCTTGCGGTATACATCCGCCATCTGCCCAAGGATGGTCTTGCCTATCGGCACATCCCCAGAGTAGTCCACACTGGAGACCCACAGCCGCAGCACATCGGCGCCATAGGCGGGATCCGTCTGGGGGTTGCTGCCGCCGTTGATGAGCACCAGGGGATCGATAACGTTGCCCAGGGATTTGCTCATTTTTTGGCCCTTTTCGTCCAGCACAAAGCCGTGGGTGAGCACTGCTTTGTAGGGGGCACAGCCATTGACGGCCACGGAAGTCAGCAAGCTGGACTGGAACCAGCCCCGGTGCTGGTCGGAACCTTCCAGGTAGAGATCCACCGGGTAGCCCAGCCCCTGGGCCTTGGCCACCGCCGCCCAGGAGGAGCCGGAGTCAAACCAGACATCCATGGTGTCTGTGCCCTTGCGGTAGGTGCGGCCATTGCGGCGGTACTGCTCCGGCAACAGCTCTTCCACCGGACGCTTCCACCAGGCGTCGGATCCCTCCTGGGCAAAGATGGCTTTGATGTGCTCGAGGGTCTCGGCCGTGAGCAGAACCTCGCCCGTCTCTTCGTCGTAGAAAACAGGGATGGGCACACCCCAGGCCCGCTGGCGGGAGATACACCAGTCGGAGCGCTCTTTGACCATGGCGGTGATGCGGTTTTCCCCTTCCGGCGGGATCCAGTTCACGGTTTTGATGGCCTGCAGGGCCAGCTCTCGGAAGCCGGCTACAGACGCAAACCACTGCTCCGTGGCCCGGAAGATGGTCGGCTCCTTGGTGCGCCAGTCGTAGGGATATTTGTGGTTGTAGGGTTCTTCCTTGAGCAGGGCGCCGGCAGCCTGCAAGGCTTTGATCACGGCCAGGTTGCCGCTGGTCTCCGGCTTTTTGGAGAGCACATCCAGCCCGACAAACTGGGATCCGGCCTCGGCGGTGAATCTCCCCTGCTCGTCCACAGGGCTGAGGATGGGCAGGCCGTACTTTTGGCCGGTTTTGAAGTCGTCTTCCCCGTGGCCTGGCGCCGTGTGGACAATGCCGGTGCCGGACTCGGTGGTGACGTAGTCCCCCAAAACACAGAGACTGGCACGGTCAAAGAGGGGGTGGCGTCCCTGGCAGTATTCTAAGGCGGATCCCGGCAGCGTGGCCTTGACCTCTAAGGGGGTCTCCAGAACTTTCTCCAGCCGCTGCCGCAGATCGGCAGCAATCAACAGCAGGCCGAAGCGGGGAGACTCCACCACCGCATAGGTGAGCTTGGGGTTGAAACAGAGGGCCAGGTTGGCCGGGATCGTCCACGGGGTAGTGGTCCAGATGGCCACCCGCAAGCCCGGCAGAAAAGGCTCCAAAATCGGCTGCGCCGCTGGGCTGAGGCTCTGCAGAGGAAAAGCCACGTAGATGCTGGGGGAGACGTGGTTGTCGGGATATTCCAGCTCTGCTTCCGCCAGGGCCGTCTGCGAGCTGGGACTCCAGTGGACAGGCTTGAGGCCGCGGTAGATGTAGCCTTTGAGGGCCATCTGACCAAACACCTCGATCTGGGCCGCCTCGTACTCCGGCGAGAGGGTCAGGTAGGGCCGATCCCAATCCCCCCATACCCCCAGCCGCTGAAAGCTGGCCCGCTGCACGTTGACGTAGTGCAGGGCGTACTCTCTGGCCTTTTGCCGCAGTTGCAGGGGGGTAAGGCTTTCCCGCTCCTGGGGGGAGAGGCTTTGCAGTACCTTTAGCTCAATGGGCAGGCCGTGGCAATCCCAGCCGGGCACATAGCGCACCTTGCGCCCCCGCAGAATGTGGTACTTGTTCACAATGTCTTTGAGAATCTTGTTGAGGGTGGTGCCCATGTGGATGTCGCCATTGGCATAGGGCGGCCCATCGTGCAACACAAAGGGATCCCCGGGATTGGTTTCCGACAGACGCTGATAGATCTGTTCTTCCTGCCAAAAGGCTTGGATGGCGGGCTCCCTCTTGGCGGCCTCCGCCCGCATGGGAAACTGAGTTTGCGGCAGGTTGAGGGTACTTTTGTAGTCCACGGCAATTTGAGCAGGCTAAAGGGCGTCCTTCTATCCTACGCTGTTGCTCTCTCCTCAGCGCTGCCTCCTGACTTCCCCCTTGTTGGAGCCCTCTTGGGGAGAAGGGATCCGGCCCGCCACCTTGGTAAAGATTTGTGCTAGCCTCAGGATGTCGTTGAGTAAGGGAGGTTCCTGCGGATGCCAGACAGTAGTAGTTGTAAGGGTCGTCAAGTTGGGTTCAGCCGGCTGTGCGCCGGGGCTGTTCTCTAACGGCCTGAACTCAGATCCTTAGCTTGCTGAGGAGTCTTCGCGTTCTGGCTCGCTTGGAGTTCCTCCCGGCAGTCAGGTTCCAGTTGAAGGCCCGCTAGACCGCTCTCTCCTGGACCGCCTGTTTCTCCTCCTTGGTGGTGGGTGAGAGCGGATAGTTTTTTGAGGAGTTTCTGCTCCAGTAAGCCCAACTCTTTGTTAGGTTGCTTCAAGAACATTCCTCCCTGGCTCATCACTGTACCTGCAAGGTCAGTCTTGGAACCCAGCCACCCCTACAAGGGCTATACACAACGGCGTTGCCGGAATCTGACGCCTTCCGTATCTGCTTGTGGGGGACGACCGGATCCCGTTGAAGCGTTGGCAGAGCGCGGCGTAAGCCATGCAGCCTGTCCTGTCAGCAGGAGGGTCGGGAGTAGGTCACGGTTGGACGGCAAGGCGCCGGCTCTCGACAACAAGGCCACTTTGGTTAACCAGCATCACCGAGATCCACTGAGCGCCCGGTTCTGGGGGGGCATCTGCCTGCAGAAAGAGCCCGCCTGCCTGCAGAGGTTCAAGGGCAAACGAAGTGAGATCCAAGTAGCCGCCTGCAGCGACGGGTTGCTCATCGACCGCACCCAACAGCAAGGACTGGGTGAGGGGTTCTGCCACAATGGCCTGCAGGGAGTAGGTGGATCCCGGCTTGACCGCCTCGGGCAACTTGAAAGTAACAGTGGGAGGTGCCGAGCCGGAGATGAGGGTGCTAGACTCCCGCAGGACTTCTTGGTCTACGAGCAGCAGTTGTCCTGGATTGGCCACATCCGGGCGGTAGCGGTTGCGCACCAGGGCGGAAGCCTTGACCTGAAACTCCCCCCGCGCTGAAGCTTGGGATCCCTGCACTTGGCTGGCGATCTCGGCTACGATCTCAGGGCCCACCTGCCGCCAAGAGACAATTTCCGCCGAGTAGGTCAACTGGGGATGGGCCTCCCATAGCTTGCCAATGGCCTCTTCCACCCCCTGCCGATCCAGGCCGTCCCGGTGGCGGAAGTTGGGGCTGTAGCCAGCCATCACCCCTGGCAAGTCGCGGCGGTTGGCAGCGTCTATCTGCTTTTGCAGCCACTCTACGAGCGAGGCTGGCGGCGGGCTAGAGACTTGCCGTTGGATCCCGCTTTCTAGGCGGACGGGGGCAGCTTGGGCCGGCAGCTTGGCAGGGAAAGGGATCCCCCCGCTCAGGGCCAAAACTAGGGGCCAAAGCCAAGAGGTGGATCGAGAGCTCAAACTGGGGCCTCCAGGGGGCAAATCTGCCCTTAGTTTAGCTTGCTGAAGGTTTAGTGTTGCCCAACGCGATTGGGCCTGGGTTTATCCTGGGAACTGGGTTCTCTGGGAGGTGTGCATGGCATCCCACCACTCTCCTGCTTTCCTGGCTTTGGTTAACGAGGCCAAAAGCCGCATCCAAGAGCTCACCGTTGAACAGGTGAGGCAAAAACAACTGCAAGGGGATCCCTTCTACCTAGTCGACGTGCGGGAAGAGTCGGAGTGGCAGGCCGGCCACATTGTCGGCGCCATTCACTTAAGCAAAGGCATCATCGAGCGGGATATCGAGAAGGTGATTCCAGATAAAGAAGCCGAGATTGTCCTCTACTGTGGTGGCGGCTTTCGCTCGGCGCTAGCAGCCGACAACCTGCAGAAAATGGGCTACCGCCGCGTGATCTCCATGGACGGCGGCATCCGCGCTTGGCGAGAGGCTGGCTTTCCGGAATCCCAGCCCTCACCCCCGACCCCTCTCCCGGAGGGAGAGGGGAGTTAGAGCGGTGCGTTCGCGACGGCGTTCAATAACGAGGTAGCCAGCCGTTTCGGTGCCAGTTGGGAAAAGCAGTGCACCAGGTCGCCGAAAAACACGGCGCAGAAGCCCTTGGCTCCTGCTTTGTAGTCCACCAGCGGCCCCAGTAGCCGCTTCCTCTATGTTCCGTCTGCTTTCCCAGGGTAAGGAGAACTATATTGGTCTCTAAGGCCATCGGCCCAGATCTCCCTCTTGTCCTTGCCATGCTCCAAACCCTGCCCCGTTCAGAGATTGCCGCCCGTTTGCAGCAGTTGCGCCAGCTTTTGCAGGAACACAATCTGGATGGGTTTTGGGTGCCCTCGGCTGATGAGCACCTCAATGAGTATTTGCTGGAATACCGCAAGCGACGGCAGTGGATTACAGGCTTTACCGGCTCGGTGGGGGATGCTCTGATTAGCCGGGACAGGGCCTGGCTGTGGGTGGATCCCCGCTACCACGAGCAGGCGGAGCGGGAAGTGGATCCCAACCTGTTTACCGTCATCAAAGGCGGCCTGCCGGAGCAGCCCAGCCTGATGGAGATTGTGGAAGAGCTGGGATCCGGCTTTCGCCTAGGAGTGGATCCCTTCACAGTATCAGTGGCTACCTACCGCCAGTTGCAGACCCACGCTCAAGCCGGGGGGGTGCTGCTGGTGCCGGTTAGCGAAAACCCGCTGGACAAGCTGGCCAAGGAAGCTAGCCAAGCCCTTTTGCAGCAACCCATCTATCCTGTCCCTGCCCAGCTCTGCGGTGCTACTGCCAGCGACAAGCTGGCCCAGGTGCGCCAGGAGATGCGTCGCAAGCGGGTGGGATTGTTGCCCCTAACCAAGTTGGACCAGGTAGCTTGGCTGTTTAACCTGCGCGGCTCTGACATCCCCTACAACCCAGTGTTCCGCGCCTACGCGCTGGTCGCCCTGGAGAGGGTTGCCCTGTTTACTGACCTGGAGCGCCTCACGCCCTCGGCTCGGCAAATGCTGGTGGAAGCCGAGGTCGAGCTCTGGCCTTACGAGGCCTACCCGGAACAGCTGCCCCAGTGGGCCAAGGGCTACGGGCCGGTGGGATTGGATCCCAAGCAAACCACTCAGGGCACGCAAGAGCTGCTGCAAGGGATCCCCTGTCGCGAGCTGGATCACCCTGTGGAGGCCCTCAAGGCGGTGAAAAACCCCACTGAGCTGGAGCAGATGCGGCTAGCTAACCGCAAGGCCAGCCGGGCCAAGATCCGCACCCTGGCCTGGATTGACCGGCAAATTCAAGCGGGGATCCCCATCAGCGAAGCCGATGTGGCGGCCACCATGGCAGCCCACTACCGCGAGGAAGGGGATTGGGTGGGCCTGAGCTTTAACACCATTGCCGGGGCTGGCGCCAACAGCTCCATTGTCCACTACGGCACCCCGGATCCCCAGAAGTTCCTGCAGCCAGGCGAGTTGTTTTTGTTGGATTCGGGATCCCACTACCTGGGGGGCACTACCGACGCTACCCGCACCCTCTGGATTGGCTCGGAACCGGCGGATCCCTTGTGCCAGCGGCGCTACACCGAGGTGCTGAAAGCCCACATCCAGTGCGCCCGCCAGATCTTCCCCCCGGATACCTACGGGGTCTCCTTGGATGGCATTGCCCGCTCCAGCCTCTGGCAGGCAGGGCTGGACTATGGCCACGGCACCGGCCACGGCGTTGGCGCCTTCTTGAACGTCCACGAGGGGCCCAATGGGATCCACCGCCGCGCCACCACCCCCTTCAAGGTAGGTATGATCACTAGCATTGAGCCGGGCTACTACCAGCCGGGCTGGGGCGGAATTCGCTTGGAAAACCTCTATGAAGTGGTTGCCCTTCCAGAGCCGGAGGGCTGGATGGGCTTTCGCTCCCTAACTTGGATCCCCTTTGATAGGCGCTTGATTGACTGGGATCTGCTAGACAAGGCGCAACGGGCCTGGCTTGATGAGTATCACCGCCAGGTTTACGCCCTGCACCAGGCCAGCCTGCCAGAAGAGGATGCCGCCTGGCTAGCGTGGGCCTGCGGCCTCGCTGAGTAAGACTGCCTCTGGTCAGCCCCTTCCAAGTCTGCTTAGAGCCCCAGAACCCCGACCGCCAGCAGCACCTCCAGCGACAAGAGATCCCGCCATGAACCCGACAACCCAACATCGGCTCATCCTCAAAATTGTGGCCGGCTCCGCTTGGGCCGATGGGCACCTAGAACCGCAGGAATTGGCCTATCTGGGATCCCTGCTGCGCCGCTATGATTTGGAGCACGATACCGAGCTGCGAGAGCTGATCCAAGAGCCCATCCCGATGGCGCAAACGGAGCGCTGGATGGCCGATTATCTGGCCCAGGCCACCGAAACCGAGCGCCTGCAACTTTTGGGGGCAATCGGCAACCTGATGATGGCCGACAATACCGTTTCCTCCGAAGAGCACAACCTTTTGGATGACTACTACACCCTCATGGCAGAGATCCCACCTCGCCCAGAATCGGCACCCAATCTGGTGAAGGGCGTGGGGCAATTTTTCCGGCGCGTGGTCAAAGCGGTGAGGGAAGGGATTTCTTAATCAATTCTTAGCCGAAAAATAGGGTTCCCTTAACCTGTATGAATTGTAATTTGCTTCTGGAATAGGCATAAGCATGGAAAAAGCTAAAGATTTGCCTTGGATTCTCTAGAACGACTAGGTTTCATGGACAAATAGAAGAGGCTGTGCTAGACCGAAGTTGTCGGTCGGGGCGGGGCTATGGCTGAGCGTTATAGACAAGTAGAGCGGGTCGGATTCGGCTCGCGGCTGGCCAGTTCTTTTGTATCGGTGTTTGTTGGATTGATTTTATTTTTGGGATCGTTCTGGCTTTTGTTTTGGAATGAGGGGCGGGTCAACCTTGCCCAAGTGGCAACTGGGGCCATTGAAATCAGTCCATTGGGCTCGCCCTCTGCACCTCTTGGAAGATTAGTATCGCTCACAGGCCCAATGACCAGTAACGAGCTTTTGGGTGATCATCTCTTCCTGCGGCCGGGGCCCTATATTGCCGTCAGCCGCAAGGCAGAAATGTATGCTTGGGAAGAGGAGAAAGAAACTCGCACTCAAGAGGAGTTTGGTGGATCGGAAGTCAGAGAGACAATCTATACTTACACCAAAGTCTGGACAGAAAACCCTGAAGATTCAAGCCGGTTTTATCGCAGCAGTGAGCACGTCAACCCACCGATGCCTTTTTCCAGCCAACTCTTTCGAGTCAGCCAGGCTCAAATTGGGAATTACCGAATTGGGATGCAAGATTTGCAGATCGAAACTCCCTCCGCTGTTCCTCTGGATCCCCAAACATTGATCCCGGGGATCCAAGCTAGAGTGGAAGGCTCTTATGTTTTCAAGGGGCGGGGAACCCTGGCCAATCCACAAATCGGCGATATGAGAACTTCGTACACTGCCTTGTACAGCGGAACTCAGGCAACCGTCTTTGGGCGTTTGGCCAGCCCCAATAGCCTAGAGAGCTATCTGGGGCCGCGCAACGTTCGATTTTATCGGCTATTTGCAAGCGATCGATTTGCAGCCATTGAGCGGCTTGCTGCAGAACACACTGCCCTAACTTGGATCCTGCGCTTTGTGGGATTCTTGATGATGTGGATCGGGGCCGACTCTTTCTTTACCCCCCTTCATACAATGCTTAGCATCTTTCCTTTTCTAAGTGGCCTTGGGCGATTCATGACGAGAGTGGTCACCTTTTTCATAGCCTTGGTTTTAACAGGGACGACTATTCTGATCTCGTCTATAGTGTATAATCCGTTGGTGCTGCTCCTCTGTTTGGCTGTGGCGGGAGTTTTCATCCTTAACGTGCTGGGGCGACGTCCCAGACGGCAAGTGTCAGGTTTTTAA
>NZ_JANSJA010000244.1:0-4519 GCF_047462335.1 Synechococcus sp. H60.1 | reverse complement strand
CTAGCTCGGTGCCAGGCTCTTCTCTCCACCCCAACCCCCCAACTTTTGGGGGGTTGTTGTCCCAAGGGGTAGCTCTACAGTTTCTACAGGTGTAGGGTTTGATACTCCCACCGCATAAAGGCGGGGGATTCTTACGCAGTTCAAGAACGAACTCATAAAGGCGCTATCAAGACGCCTCTAGACAGAACCTTGTGGCAAAACCTCAAGGTTTCGCTTACTTTTCTGTTCGCGTAAGCAGGACGGAGTCCTTGTAGGTTGGCTGAGACGTTATTATCTCCCAGACGCTTGCTACCAGTCGAGTCTTTCACCATGATTGGGTGCCCGCCTGGGAACGGTACGCCTTCTCAGCAAGCATACCCTTGACGAGCAGCTAAAGTTGCTTACGGGCTTTTCCGTCCCGTACTAAAGTGGGGGGGTACCAAGCTTCTATGTGGCAATACGTTCTGCGGAGATTGCGTCTTACTCTCCTCAAAAGTAGAGGATCCTATTCTGATCAGCCGCTGGGATCGCTTTTGCGCAAAACCAGTGCCCTAGGGCTGCGGCTTGAAGAATGGACCTGAAACTTGTGGAAGTCCTGTAGGTAGACGAAATTCCGCCTCCGGAACTATTGGGGTGCTTTCACAGGAGAGGGTGGTGGGTTGTTGCGCAAAAAGGGCTGTACGGCTACGAAGCCCAATCCGAAAGAGGCGACTACCAAAAGAACTGCAGCGGCCATCCACAGCACAGCGGAGCCTTGGGATCCGTGATGTTGATCGCGCACCCGTTGGTAGACGCTGGTGGAATGAACCTCGCCACCCATATTTTGCATCAACTCTTCCAAGGAGGGAATCTGATAGCCGGCACGGGGGTAAGAAGGCTCAGTAGGAGTGTCTTGACGGGGACGGGGGGGTAGAGTGGAGGGCTGAGATCGGGGCTCGAAAGAGGAAGCGGCAAAGTCAGAGTAAGAGGAAGTTGGATAGACGTTGCTAGAGAAGGGTGAAACCTCGCTGCGAGCTTGGCGTCGCTTGAGGCGATTCAAAAAATCATAGGGGGGAGAAGCTTGGTCAGGTTCTGAGGACAGGCCATCCCCTCGAAAAGGGGCTGCAGCGGCCTCTCTTTCAGGAGCAGCGGCTTGGCTTGTGTCAGCAAGCCGTATGCTGATTTGCTGTAGGCGCTTCAAGGCCTGACCCAATTGCCCCTGAAATTCTTGCGCGATGGCAGTAACTTCTCCAGACAACTGTTGATGCAGAGCGTGCAGGCGCTGATTTTCGGAAGAGAGGCGGCTCACCTGCTGACGGGCAGATTCCAGCTCTTCGGCCACTTGTTGATACACCTGGATGGGCACTGTCCCCGGCCCCGTCTCTAGTGAGGCAGGGGTGCGAAAGCTGTTGTTGCCGGGCAAGCCACTGGGGTTGCCGTTGCGAGCTCCAGAGGGGCTAGAACCCCGAAAGTCGTACTGCATAAATTGAATCGACGCGTAAGAAAGGATGAAAAACTGAGGAAGGTGGGCAGCAAGGGATCCTGAACAGACAAAGCCGCAAGGCTCACCTAGCGGTAGCGCTGAACACCGACCAGCCGGGGATATCTAGCGCTATGCTTAGTGTAGGCGGCAATTGCTAACCCAAGCATACCGCTAAGCTGTTTGGATGGGAGCCCTTTTCTGGCAGTTTTTCTCGGCGGCAAGCGCTATTTTGGGATCCCCGAGAGATTGCTCGAGGCGTCGTTTTGATCGAGGAGTTTGGGAATACCCCCCACCCAGTCTGGAGAAGCTGTGGATTCCGACTCTGAAGGGGGAGAGTTCCGCAACGGCCGCTCCAGATCTCGTCGGAGGGGGCCCTCCAACCGTTCCAACTGTTCCAGTTCAGTAACAAAGTCTTTTATACCCTGGAACTGGCGGTACACGGAGGCAAAGCGCACATAGGCAACTTCGCTCAGGCGCTGTAGGCGCTCCAGTACCATCTCGCCGATGCGTAGGGTAGTTACCTCTTGAACGTCTTCCAGTTGCAGTTTTTCTTCGATTTCGTTGACCAACTCCTCCATCTGCTTGACGCTAACTTGGGTTTTTTGGCAGGCGTGCATCACCCCTTGGAGGATCTTGTTGCGGTTAAAACTCTCCCGGGATCCATCCCGTTTAATGACCATGATGGGCATGAATTCAATGCGCTCGTAGGTGGTGAAGCGGTAGCCACAGGACATGCATTCCCGCCGCCGCCGCACGCTTTGGCCACCTTCTGCCGAACGGGACTCTAAAACGCGAATTTCTTGCTTGCCGCAGCGGGGACATTTCATGACGTGGGCTCCTTGAACCAAGTAGCACAGAAAGGGAAGGTGCTCCAATTTTAGCCAGACGGCTGGCCCAGGGAGTTGCTCCTAGGCCAGGGATCCCACCAAGCAGCAGCTTGCGCTTGGATTTGGGCTTTTAGCTCCGGCTGCAAGCGATCCAAGTGGGCCAATACCCATTTCATCCTCCCTAGGGGGGTCAAGAGGGAGCGGTGGCGCAAGAGGAAATCCCAGTAGAAGGTATTAAAGGGACAGGCGCGTTCGCCAACCTTTTCGCTGGGATTGTAGCGGCAATGGCGGCAGTAGTCACTCATTCTGCGGATGTACTGGGCAGAGGCGGCGTAGGGTTTGGTGGAAAGCATGCCCCGGTCGGCAAAAAGGCCCATGCCGATGACGTTGGGCTGCATCACCCAGTCGTAGCTGTCGATGAACACGTCGTGAAACCACGCTTCCACTGCCTGGGGTTGGATGCCGCTGATGAGCGCAAAATTGCTGAGCACCATCAGCCGCTGGATGTGGTGGGCGTAGCCGTGGCGGCGAATTTGCCCTAGGGTGTGCCGTAGGCAGGCCATGTCGGTTTCGCCCGTCCAAAAAAAGTCCGGCAGGGGGCGGTGGTGGCCAAAGAAGTTCTTCTGGGCATAGCCCTGGGGCATCTGGTATTCGTAGAAGCCGCGCAGGTATTCCCGCCAGCCCAGGATCTGACGGATGAAGCCTTCAGCGGAAGGAAGAGGGATCCCGCCGCGATGGTAGGCCTGTGCGGCGGCGGCGAGGACTTCTTGGGGGGTGAGAAGCCCTAGATTGAGGTAGGGGGAAAGGAGGGAGTGGTAGAGGAAGTCCTCCCCAGCTTGCATGGCATCTTGCCAGGGGCCGAAATGGGGCAGGCGGTGCTGGATAAAGTCTTCGAGCACCTGCAGGGCTTGGGCGCGGGTGACTGCCCAGCCAAAGCCCTCTAGGGATCCAAAGTGGTGGCCGTAACGTCGCCGCACTTTCTCCATCACCGCTTGCGTGATGGCGTCGGGAGGAAACCTCAGAGGGGGTGGGTAGCGCCGGCCAGGCTGAGGAGGCTGCCGGTTTTCCCGGTCGTAGTTCCAGCGCCCCCCCAGGGGTTGGGAGCCGTCCATGAGGAGGCGGAAGCGTCTGCGCCCTTGGCGGTAAAAGTCTTCCAGAAGCAGGCGCTTGCGGCCTGAGGCCCAGTCGATAAACTGGGAGGCTGTCCAGAGGAAGTGGTTATTTTCCACGACCAAGAGCGGGCAGGGGAGGGCGGATCTCAGCTTTTCCACCTCCGCTCGAACAGGAATGTCGGCAGGCTGCATGAGGCGGATTTGTTGTAATTGATATTGCCTGGCCCAAGCCTGCAGGGGTTCAGCAGAGTCCTCCGCTTCCACATAGGTAACGGGGTGGCCGCGCTGTTGCAATTCTTGGGCAAAGTGGCGCATGGCCGACCACACCAGCACCAACTTCTGCTGGTGATGGTTGCGGGAGCTGGCCCAAGCGTGGGACTCGATAAAAAGGATGGGGACGCGGTGGGGAGGTAGGGTTGAGAGGGAGGCAAGGGCAGCTTGCTGGGGGTGCAGTTGGTCGGGGAGGATCCAGACACCTGTGGAGCCAGAGGGTGGAACGGTCATGGGGGGGAATATCGCGGCCTCGAGGATCTCTAAGGGCAGCCCAAGTTGAGTGTAGCGCTAGGAAACAGGGCTAAGGCCATGAAGACGACCTCCAGTCGGATAGCGGCAGCAAGAGGGGGGGTGGGGATCCCCTTTCTCCCCGCCTGGGCGGGCCTGGGGATGGCGGCCCTACTGCTGTTGCTGGTTTGGAACTGGACGGATCCCCTGCCGCCAGCCTGGGATGAGGCGCAGCACCTGTTGCAGGCCCAGGCATTTGGGGATCACCTGCGCCGGTTTCGCTGGGAAGGGGTGTGGTGGCAGCAGTTTTTGCACTTAAACCAGCGCTACCCGCCTCTGGCCTATTGGCTGGGGATCCCGTTGGCCGCTTTGCACCCCTTTAGCCGTGCCGATGGGCAGTTGCTCAATTGGGTGTTGCTGGGGATCCTGACCCTGGCAACCCAGCGGCTGGGCCAGCGGATTTACCACTCTCAGGAGGTGGGCTGGTTGGCGGCAGCGCTGCTCCTCCTTTACCCAGGGATCGCGGCTCTGGCCCATGTCTACATGTTGGAGCTGCCGCTGCTGGTGGCGGTGACGCTGGCTTTTTGGGCGCTCTGGGCCTACGGGGAGGAACCGTCCTGGTGGGGGGCTTTGGGGGT
>NZ_JANSJA010000243.1:0-4565 GCF_047462335.1 Synechococcus sp. H60.1 | reverse complement strand
GTTCTACATACACCCAACGCTTGGCAATGATACTACTAACCTTGGTACTTCACCCGCTCAGCCATTTAAGACCGTGGAGAAGGCCCTGACCTCCACCGCAGTTCAAACGGCAGCCAGCCTTGGTGGTGGGACAAATGTGATTGTGACGATCTTGGACGACGGAACAGGGACACCCACGGCTAACGTTACCAGTCTTGCTTTGGCAAGTGGATCCGTCACAGTGGTTCCTGCCAGTGGCGTTAACTTTACTCTCAATTTGAATAACAAAACTTTAACCCTCAACAAAGGCTATACGCTGCAAGGGATCCAGATTACCAGTGGGGATCCTGCTACTAATACCACCGCCGCAGCCGCCATCACCCTTAACGCCGCGGGTACTCCTCTGAAAAACATCAACATTAACTGTACGGGTATTACCCCTAGTGGGGGCAGTTCAGTTGGAGGAGGAGACAAATGTGTTCACGTGCCAAACACCGTCGGCGGCACTGTCATTCTCGACAACGTAGATATTTCTATTCCAAGCAACCAGAACTTCGTTACCGGTATTTTGCATGAGGGCATTGGCACTCTCAAGGTAATAAACGGTAGCTCTGTTGTGGCTGCAGGATCAGGGAATGCTAAGGGCGTTGTAGGTATTTACGGGAAGACGACTTCCGGCTCTGTGGAGGTGAGTGGCAGCACCGCAAGCTTGAGCGCGATTACAGCCACTGGAGGGAATGTCTTCTCTATTCTCCTATCAGGCCCCATTGCTTCTGGAAAAGTGGAGGGAGGATCGTCAATTCAAGTCAGAGAAGGAAACTCATCGTCTGAAATAGCAATTGGGGTTTGTGTTAACGCTACTGGCACTGTGACTGTGCAAGGCAACACCTTCACAAACTCTCCTTCAGGTTCGAACAGTATTGCTATCTATAAACAGTCAGGAACTGTGCTGCCCACTCCCATGCCCACTGGCAACACCTTCACTGGCTTCTCTACATCTCCACCTCCATCACAAGAGAGGCGGTATGTAGACTCTGGCTCCTCTTGTCCCTAGCCTTCTCCCTTCTGGCCCCCACGGGGGGCCTTTTTTCTACCAAAGTGGCCCTGCCGGGCAACAGCCAGCAGGGCCATCCACAGTTTAGGTTTTGTCCTAGGGCAACAGCCGCGTCTCGCCGCCAATGGGCCCAAAGATGGCGTCGTCGCCCAAGAAGAGCCATTCTCCTGTCGGCGCCAGGCGGCGGCCTTCTGGGGGCAGCTCATAAGGATCCGCCGCCGCAAGATTGATGCCAGTAAATCCCAGATCCTGCATGGCCGCTGCCGTAATGCGGCTAAGAGCGGGGCGCAGGGGAGGAGGGGCCAGGACAGGCGTCATCAGCTCAAGGCCCAACGTCCTTCGCCAGTGACCTTCTGGTGGCCTCTCCAGCTCCACCGGCACATTGCCAAGTCCGCCGAGGCTGTTGTACTGAGCCGTGGCCTGAGGGCCCGCAAAGCGCGGGTTGTTGGTGCCACTGTTACGGAGAAGGGAATCCCAGTTGCGTATGGTGCCAAAGCCGAGAACATGGCCCAACTCGTGCAGAACCACGTGGAATAGTCTTCCATCAGCTTCTACCCTGGCCAGATCGGCAGGATCCAGCCCTACCATACCATAGGGGAAAGTGCCGCTCCCAGGCCGGGGAGAGCCACAGGGGCCACCTTGGCCAACGACCTCCCCCGGAGCGCTAGGGTAAGAGAGAAGCCGGGCGCCGGTCACCTGCACCAAGATGTCGTCCACCCGGCGATTGACCAGCGCTGTTGGCGGGAAACCACCTGGGCAGAAACCGGCCTGTAGCGTTACGGCAACATCGGGCAGATCGCCGGTGATGATCTGCTCCCAGCGCCGGGCCGCTTGCAGAACAATGTCGCGCTGGGAAGGGCTGAGGCTATTGTCGATAAATTCAACCTCGATGTTGAAGCCGCCAGCAGGGGGAGGGGGAGAAGGAGTGGGAGAAGCTGTGGGAGAAGGAGTGGGAGAAGCTGTGGGAGAAGGAGTGGGAGAAGCTGTGGGAGAAGGAGTAGGTGCGGAGCCAACCAGAGCAGTCCTAAGCTGGAAAGCGCCTGTAGCACCAGGGGCGTAACTGCTAACCCGCACCAAGTAGTTAATTCCAGCTTGCACAACCAAGTCTAGCTGGGAATTCCTACTCCCCCCAAAGTCGTCGTTTTCGGCAATTACCTGCCCGGTAGCCTGGTTAACGATGAAGAGGTAAGTATCAAACTCGCTGCTGGAAAGCTGGATCCGCACCGTTTGCCCCACGGACGCGCTGAGCAGGAAGTCCTGGATGAAGTGATCCGGGCGACGGGGATCCCGCGGACTACTGGTGGTCAGGCGCCCCGTTACACTCTGCGGCACCCCCAGGGTGGGGATCCCACCAGGCGGTGACGGCGAAGGCGAAGCTGGGGGTGGCCCTGTGGGGGGAACAAACCCCGGCCCCGGCAACCTGGCTGCCTGTTCGGGCGTCAGGTTAAGGGGAGGCTGTAGCCGCAGCACATTGTTGACAAAATCGTTGATGCGGTTGGCGTCGCGGGTTCGCAGAGTGGCAATGGCAAACAAGATGGCCGCGTCGCGAATCGTTCCCCCCCTGCCGTCGCCATCGAAGTCAGAAATGGCAACTGGGTTGGGGTTGGCCGTGGTCACCTCAGCCAAAGTTATGGGAGGCTGCACCCGCAAAACGTTGTTGACAAAGCTAACAATCTGGCTGGGCTGGGTGATCCCGCTGGCGATGGCAAAGGCGATGGCGGCATCGCGGATGGTCACCGATTGGGGGTTGCCGTCGTAGTAGGCAGCAGGGGTGGAGGAGGGCGTCTCTGGCCGGCTGATCAAGCCAGGCCCCGCGGCCAGGCCGCAGGCTGCCAGGATCCCGAAGAGAAAAGTTACCGCCAACAGCAACAGGCGCCTGCGTGAGCCCATAGAAAAAAACCCCTTGACAGAATAAGTTCCTGCCTCAATGAGGACGGCAAGCCAATACTGAGGCAGTACCATAAATAAAGCTACCAGCAAAGGTTACCTAGCTTCAAGGCCAGAGGAACGCCGGAGAGGCCAATAGGTTGCTGGCTGTGCAGTACGATAGGGTGCGTGCTAAGAGTTTGGGATACCTAAAAACAGGAAGGCCGCCATGGCAGAGAAAGTTGTGTCCAACCCCGTCCAGGCGCAGTTTGACGAGTTTCCCTACCCAAATGTGCCGATTGAGCAGACGGTTACCGACAACCTGGCCTTGTTTGCCAACAGCCTCACAACAGCCAGGTATCTGCGGGATCGCAAGGTGGTACTGCCGGAAGGCAAGGTGATGCTCAATGCCGGCTGTGGTTCCGGCTGGGAAACTTTGGTTTTGGCAACCGCCAACCCCGGCGCTCGCTATGTGGGAGTAGATATTTCACCTGAATCCGTCAAGCTGGCGGAGCAGCGCTTCAAGTTCCACAAGATCGAGAACGCCAGCTTTCATGTTATGGACATTACCGACATGACGGCGCTGGGGGAGGAGTTTGATTTTATCGCCTGCAACGACGTTCTCTACCTGCTGGACGACCCGGTGGCCGGTTTGAAAGGCATGCGGCAGGTGCTCAAGCCTGATGGGATCATTCGCACCAATGTGCACAGCCTTTATCAGCGGCAGTTTATCTTCAACATGCAGGATGCGATGGAGCTGCTGGGGGTGATGGATGAGCCAGCGGCCAAAGCTGTACCGCTGCTGCGGGAGGTGATGGAAGCTCTCACCGACGCCAGCTTTGTGAAGAGCCACTGGAACGGCGATGCCATCAAAACCACAGGGGGAATTCTGGCCAATTTCCTGCTGCGCAGCGACAAGGGCTTTACGGTGCCGCAGGTGTTTGAGATGTTAAGGCAGGCCGGCCTTGAGTTTATTAGCATGGTGAACTGGCAGCAGTGGAAGGTGGAGAGGGTTTTGACCAAGCCGGTGCCCTACACGATGCGGCAAATCAACAAGTTAAGTGAGGAGCAAAAGCTTCACTTCATCGAGCTGGTTTTCCCCAACATGACCCGCCTAATCGACTTTTGGTGTGGGCACCCCGGCATTCCCAAGCCTGAGCCGTTTACGAACGACGAATGGTGGAATGGCACTGTACAAGCCCACCCGCTTTTGGTGAGGTTGGATGCCAAGCAGGCGTTTCTCAACGCCATTCGCGACAACGGGCCTGTCAACATCAACGGCTGGCCGGGCGCTGAGGGGAACATTACCATCGATCCTTTCTCGGTGCGCTGGCTGGTGGATGTCTTCGGCCCCTTGCCGGTGCCGGTGCAATCGCTGGTTCACAAAACCATGGAGATTATGGACTGGACGCAGGAAGAAGCGTTTAGCCAAGTGTTGGCCAACCTGAAGTTTTTGGAAGAGCGCCTGGTGATTCTCCTAAACTCGCCGCTACGGTAAGGGCGACTGCAGTTAGCAGCTTTTCCAAGCCCCCTAGCTTTCCGGGGGCTTTTTAGCCTTATCCCAGCCGCTCCTCGGTTTGCGGGTCAAAGAGGTGGAAGCGATCCATGTCAAAGACCACTTCTGCCCATTGGTTGACGCGAAGCTGGGTACGGGGATCCACGCGGG
>NZ_JANSJA010000242.1:0-4579 GCF_047462335.1 Synechococcus sp. H60.1 | reverse complement strand
CTACGGAAGAGATCCAAGAACTGGAAGAGGAAGCTTAAGCAAGCCTAGGTGCTCCTCAAACTTAATCGGCGGGAAGCCCCGCACTGTATGGGTGAATTGTGTTGACTCAAGAGCCAATCAGTGTCGGGATGAAAGCCGTTCGTGCTTCAGTTGAAGAGATTGAGTTAAATCTCTGGAGAGCTTCCCTGACTGGTTTCCACCGTGGGTTGCACGGTGGCAGCACGCTGAGACCTCTGTACCAACAAGTCTGGGAAGCGTGAAGCCCGTACGCTATCGGTTCGCGCAGCGTGGCGTCAGCCATGTTGTGTTGACTCAACGAAGATGAGGGTCGGAAGTCATTCCCCACCTAGCTCGCAGCGACTGCTCAGCGCTGAAAGGGATTTTGGTAGGGGTTGGGGCCTTGGCCCTTGTTGCGGTACTTGGGATTGATGGTCAGGGTGCCGGAGCCGAGGCCCCGCTGCGCCAAAAACTCCAGGTTGCGGCGGCGCATGGTGGTGTCGTAGTCATCCTTAACGCGATCTTCGAGGATGGCTACCTGCTGCAGGGCACTCAGCAAAATGGCAGCCGCCTGTTCAGAGGTGTAGCCGTTTTGGGAGGCATAGCGCACGGCGAATTCATCGGCTGCGACTTGCGCTTTTTGTCCCTTTTCTGCTTTACGCAGCAGAAACACCGCCGATGCCGCCAAGCCGGCTGCCAAGCCCACGCCAAGGTTATCTCCCATCTGCAGCTCCACCAAAATGCCCATGCTGCCGGCCCCAATTAGGGCGGGATACAGCAATAGCGCCGACCAGTTGTCTCCCAAGGCCAGCTCGGTGGCCATCACGGCTTCCCGCAAAAAGTAGATCTTCTGTTGATCGGGGCTCAGCTTCTGCCAACGGCTCAGGTCGATGGCAAAGCGAGTGTACTTCTGCCAGGGAAAGCGCCAGAGCGGCTGCACAACCCGAGATTGGTCAGGGGATCCAATCTCGATCTGCACCTCGGGTCGGATCTCCACCGGGAGAAACTGGATCAGGCGATCGAACTCAGAAATGGTGTACATACTGGCGCGGTAGAGCTGCGGTTGGAGATGGAGATCACTACCTACCCATGGTAAAGGATTCTGGCCTTCTCTGTGGGCTAGCTCCCAAAAAGCCAAGAGCCAAGGGGCTACGCGAGCTGGGATCCCTTGCCTGCTGTGGCCGTGCTACCGGTAATTGACAAACTGCAGCGCCACCGGGTAATCCTGCTGCTTGAGCATTTGAATGACCGCCTGTAGCTCATCTTTGTCTTTGCCGGAAACCCGCACCAGATCCCCTTGAATGGAGGGCTGCACCTTCTTGAAGTTGTCGCGGATTTGCTTGGCAATCTGCTTGGCCAGCGCCGCATCGATACCTCTTTTGAGACGAACGACCTGGCGCACCCGGTTGCCAGCGGCACTCTCCGGGGGTTGAAAGTCGAAGATCTTCAGGGAGAGGCCCCGCTTGGCCGCTTTGGTGAGAAGCAGATCGCGAACGGAATTGAGAGCCATCTCATTGGCAGTGGTGATGGTCAGGGATCCCTCCTCCAGCGCAATTTCCGTCTGGGTATCCTTGAGGTCGTAGCGCTGTTTGATCTCTCGCTGGGCCTGATCCACGGCGTTCACCAACTCCTGCCGATCGAAATCGCTGACAATATCAAACGAGTAAGTGGAGGCCATAAACCCTATCTTTGCTGCCGTTCCGTATCATACGCTCTCAGATGGCCAAGGATCCCCGCTCTCCGGAGGAGTTACAACAGAAGGAAGAATCCTAACCCAAAAAGTGGGGAGCAGCAGGATGGCTGATGTTGTTTTAATTACAGGCGCTTCCGAGGGTATTGGCAGGGCCACCGCCTTTACTTTTGCCCGCGGTGGCTACCGCCTGGCGCTGGCTGCCCGCACGGCTGAAACCCTGAAGCAAACAGCCATCGAGCTGGAGCAAAGCCTCAATGCAGAAGTGTTGGCTGTCCCCACTGACGTGACGCAACCGGAACAGGTGCAAAACCTGGTGGAGGCCACCCTAGAGCGCTACGGCCGCATCGACTGCCTGATCAACAACGCCGGCATTTGCCTGAGCGGCCCCTTCCTACAGACTACGCTGGAACACTGGCAAGCCCTGATGGCGGTTAATTTTTGGGGTTACCTGTACACCATCCGGGCTGTGCTCCCCCACATGCTGAAGCGCAAACAAGGCCAGATCATCAACGTGGGCTCCATCGGCGGCAAGATGCCCCTGCCCCAGATGACTGCCTATTGTGCCAGCAAGTATGCGGTCAGTGGGCTAACGGAGGCGCTGCGTCTAGAGCTGCAACCCCATGGGATCCAGGTAATTGGCGTCCACCCCGGCCCAGTCAACAGCAGTTTTCTCAAGCGAGCCGTTTTTGTTGATGAGGCGGCGCCGGAGGTCTCTCCCGAAAGCGAGTCCCAAGGCTCAAGCAGCGCGGCGCGGCAGCGGATGCAACAGGCACTAGAGAGCTTTTGGGTCAGCCAGCCGGAAGACGTGGCTGCAGCCATTTGGGACGCCGCTCGCCAGTCGAAGTCGGAGGTCGTGGTGGGCATGGCTCAGTGGGCGGTGGGGGCCTACACCCTTTTCCCAGGGCTGGTGGGCCCGCTACTGCAAAGTGCCCGTGGCCGACTTTGAGATTCGGCAGACCATCTCGGGTAGGCGATTCTGCAGCTCTGCCAATGCCAGGGTCGAGCTTTTGTCTGTATAGTATGGTGCTAGGGTTAGATTCGGGCAGTTGCAGCGGAAGGAATTATGGTTGATTCTGTGCCTTCTCCTCCAAGTGCTCAGCAGCACATCTTGGTCGTGGAGGATCGAGATGGCCGCCGCAGCCAGGTGCTGACCGCTGCAAAATACTTCATTGGTCGCGACCTGGCCAACGACATCTGCCTCAACTCCCAATACGCCTCCCGCTACCACGCCATGCTGCTACGCGTCCCTGCTGAGAAGGAGGGAGAATACTACTACCGCATTCTCGATGGGGATCTGGAGGGTAGGCCCAGCACCAACGGCCTCCTGATCAACGGCCAGAAGCTGACCACCCACCAGCTTAAGTCGGGGGATGTGATCACCTTCGGCCCCGATGCCAAAGCCACCTACAAGATCGTCAAGGCCCCGTAGCTTCAGGGGATCCCTCCAGAGGGCGTAATTGCCGCTGAATTAGCAGCAGCAAGGCCAGCAGCAGGGCTACTTCTGAGATCAAAGTGGCCAAGGCTGCTCCTCGCCAGCCCCACATCGGGATCCAAATCCCATTCAAAAGCCCGTTCAGACCCAGTGCCGCCAGTTGCAGGCGGCTGCGCGGCTTTTGCAGCCCGGCTCCGGTGAACAGGTGAGACAGCAGCAGGTGGATCCCTTCCAGCAGGATGACCGGGCTGAGCCAGCGCAGGATGAGAGCGGTTTCCTGGTAAGCCGATCCCAGCACCCAGGGGATCCCGTAGGATCCCAGCGCCATCCCCAGGGCGGCCAAACTGCCATAGCCCACCACCCAAGGGAAGAGCTGCCAGGCGTAGCGGCAGCCCTGCCGTAGGCCCTTTTGTCCTTGGCGGCACAGCTCGGCAAAGTGGCTGGTGAGCAGGGCGATCATCGGCGTTTGCGAGAAGTTGATCACCCGGTAGGCGGCGCTGTAGAGCCCCCCTGCTGCTGCCGAGGCCAGACGGGGCAAAAGCAGCTTGTCCAAATCGGTGAAGGTTTTTGCCGCCGCCAGCCCCACGGCAAAATCCCAGCCCGCCGCCAGCCGTTCCCCCAGATCTCTCCAGGCCAAGGGGGGAGAAAGCTTACTCCACCGTCCCATCCCCCGCGCCATCAGCAGCAGCACGACCAGCACCATCAGACCGTACAGCACGGCCCACTGCACCAGGGATCCCCAACCCAGAGCCACCGCTAGCAGCACAGCGCCAACCCGCCCCAGCGCCATGCTGGTATCGATGAGGGCCACGCCGGCAACCCGCTCTTGCCCGATCAGGATCCCCCTGTACACCTCAGGGATGGCGATAAACAGCAGGTCGCTCCCCAGCAGGATCCCCACCACGAGGGGGGAGATCCCGGCCAGCCAAAGGCTCAACAGAGGTGTTAACAGCAGCGTCATCCCCCCACAGCCTAGCCCGGCCAACCACAAGCTGGGGCCGATCTCCTGGGCAGCCGCCGCGGATCCCCGGCCGCTCAGGCGCTGGATCAGCAGTTCCGACTGGCCCCAATGGCCAAACGGGGCAGCCAGGTTGCTGCAGGCCAAGATGGCGGAGAACACCCCAAAGGCTTCCGGCCCCAACAGCCGCGCCAGCAGGATGAAATAGGCCCCGGACAACCCCAGGCGCAGGCCATTGCCCAGCATCAGCCAGGCAGCCTGTCGTAGCCGCTGTTGTTCTGCCCTATCCACAGCAACTCTCCTGGACGAGGCTGGCCGCAGCCAGGGATACTGGAGGGAGGCTGAGACGACCCGCCCAAACGTGCGACGTTGGGCGCTGGGCGGATGAGTTGCAACTTTTGCGGCAATTCTTCATGGCCAAACTTTACCCTGTTGGCGGCACCGCCACATCCGCGGGACGGGATCCCAAAACCCTGTTTTCCCCCCACTCCAGGCCCCC
>NZ_JANSJA010000241.1:0-27455 GCF_047462335.1 Synechococcus sp. H60.1 | reverse complement strand
AGGGGATGCGGGCACCGGCAAGCGGGTCTTCGGCAGCGCCTCCATCCAACGGCCTCCCAAGACCAACAACTTGTGCAGGACTCCTAAGTTCTCCGGCTAGGGCAGCTCTACCGAGGTAGGCTTAGAAGCATAAGTTAGGCCCCAGCCCAACTTCTCGCGCATGACGCGGAAGAACTCCGGTCGGCGGAGGCGAATCAAATCTGTCCAGTAGGGGGCGCGGACAACGCGGATTTGGTCTTCTGGCAGGATGTAGCAGCCGGCATTGCCGTCGGCTACCAAAACCAGCGGTTGGGGGCTGGCGGGGCTGATCCACACCTCTTCCGAATCGGGAAAGACCAGAGCCCGTGAGGCCATTGAGTGGGGACAGATAGGGATCAACTGCAACACCGGCAGACTGGGAGTGATGACGGGCCCTCCCGCCGAAAGGGCATAGGCCGTCGAGCCAGTGGGGGTGGCTAAAATGATGCCGTCGGCAGCTACATCCAAAGGTGAGTGCTCCCCAATGGTTACTTCAAAGTGGCACATGCTGGTCAAGGGCTCGCGGTGCAGCACCATTTCATTGAGGCTGAGCACCTCCCAGCGCAACTCATGGCCGCGGTAGGCCTGCACCAGCAGCATGCTGCGGCGATCTAGGATGTACTCGCCGGCAATGGCTGCCTTGGCTGCCTCTTCTAGGTGGCTGAGGTAGGTCTCCGTCAGAAAGCCCAAGTGGCCAGTGTTCACGGCCAGCAAAGGGATCCCTTTGGGGGCCAGTTGCCGGGCTGCTGCCAAAACAGTGCCATCTCCCCCCAGCACCACGGCAAACTTCATGCTTTCGTCAAAGCCGGCGGGGGCCAAGCTGTCCACCTTCGTCAGGCAGACGGGACTACTGGGCTTGGCGTAGCCGAGGATGCCGCCCCAGTTGGGGGCAACACAGACCTCCCAGCCCTGTTCTTGAAACCAGCGGGCCAAGGTTTCGCTGCTGCGCTTGGCGGCGGGCTTGGCGTCGTTGTAGAGGATCCCAACTTTGGGCTTGCTCATGGGGCAGTGGTGAGGCAGAGGGTGCCAAAACTTTATCAGTTCTGGAATAGCTGCAGCAAAAAGTAGCTAGCCCCAGGGTTCTACCCAGATCCCTTGCCTTAGAATCGGGCTGAAAGGGCTCCCCAGATTAGGTCTGTGTTTGCGTTGGTCTGGACAGGCTGAGGGGAGTGGAGATGCATTGCCAACCCCGTTCTCACCCCATGCAAGCCTGTACCCTGATTGCCCGCGCCAAGATCAATCTTTACCTGGAAATCCTCGGATCCCGCCCCGATGGCTATTCCGAGGTGGCTATGATCCTGCAGAGCATTGCTCTGGCGGATCGCGTGCGTCTCCAGCGCCGTCCCCACGGCATCCACCTGATCTGCAACCACCCGGAGGTGCCGGCAAATACCCGTAACCTAGCCTACCAAGCGGCTGAGCTGCTGCAAAAGGAATGTCAGGCCGATCTGGGAGTGGAGATCCAGCTGGAAAAACAGATCCCAGTAGCAGCGGGCTTGGCGGGCGGCTCAGCGGATGCGGCGGCAGTTTTGGTGGGACTCAACCAGCTCTGGGGCTTGGGCCTAACGGTAGGAGAACTCCAGAACTTGGCGGCGCGTCTGGGATCCGATATTCCCTTCTGCGTACAGGGAGGGACGCAGCTAGCCACGGGGCGGGGAGAAGTTTTACAGCCCCTGGCCGACTGGGAAGGGATCCCCCTGCTCTTGGCCAAGCCCCGGCATCTAGGGGTTTCCACCGCCTGGGCCTATCAGGCTTTTCGCACTCGCCCTGCCGCTTCCTTACCTTCTGTCGCGTCCTCCTTGCCGAGCTTGCCCCAGGTGCTGGCTGCTCTGGAGCAGCGGGATCTGCTGGCCTTAGCCCGCAGTTTGCGCAACGATCTGGAACAGCCGGTTTTGGCGGAGTACGCCATTGTGGGAAAATTGCGCCAGGCCTTGCTTGAGGCAGGGGCATGGGGGGCCTTGATGTCGGGCTCGGGGCCGACGGTGTTTGGGATCATGCCCAGCCTGGAATTGGCCGCCCAAGCCCGCGACAGCCTGCGTCGCCACTTTCCGGAGGTGGATTTCTGGGTAACCCAATCTGCTCCCACCGGCATTTTGCTCGAGCCGGATCCCCAGCCGCTTGACCCCCCCTAGAGGTGCCCGCTAGCTTGGCTGGGAAAAGGGCCCTGGCCGCCCCTGCCTTGGCAAACCTTAGAATTAAGAGAAATTAAGAAAGATCGGCTTGGCCGCAGGCCGGAGAGGAAAAAGATGAGCGAGAGAACACTGTTTGACAAAGTCTGGGACGCCCATACGGTGCGGGTTCTGCCCTCGGGGCAGACGCAGTTGTTTATCGGCCTGCACCTCATCCACGAGGTGACCAGTCCCCAGGCTTTTGCCATGCTGCGGGAGCGCCATCTGCCGGTTCTCTTCCCAGAGCGCACCGTGGCTACAGTGGATCACATCATTCCCACGGACAACCGGACGCGGCCCTTTGCGGATCCCTTGGCAGAGGAGATGATCCAGGAGCTGGAGCGCAACTGTCGCCAATATGGCATCCGCTTTTACAACAGCGGCTCCGGTCGGCAGGGGATCGTGCATGTGATTGCGCCGGAGCAAGGGCTGACGCAGCCAGGGATGACCATTGCCTGCGGCGATAGCCATACTTCTACCCACGGCGCCTTTGGGGCGATTGCCTTTGGTATTGGCACCAGCCAGGTGCGGGACGTGCTGGCCACCCAAACCTTGGCCCTGTCTAAGCTCAAGGTGCGCCGTATCGAGGTCCAGGGCAGCCTGGGGCCAGGAGTTTACGCCAAGGATGTTATCCTGCACATCATCCGCAAGCTGGGGGTCAAAGGCGGGGTGGGCTACGCCTACGAGTACGGCGGCAGCACCATCGAGGCAATGAGCATGGAGGAGCGCATGACCCTCTGCAACATGTCCATCGAAGGGGGAGCCCGCTGCGGCTACGTTAATCCCGATGCGGTAACTTTTGAGTACCTAAAGGGACGGGAGTTTGCTCCTCAGGGATCCGACTGGGAGGAGGCAGTGGCCTGGTGGAAAAGCTTAGCCAGCGACGCCGACGCTGTCTATGACGATGTAGTGGTGTTTCAGGCCTCTGAGATTGCCCCCACGGTAACTTGGGGGATTACCCCCGGCCAGGGTATTGGGGTGGACGAGCGGATCCCTGCTCCCGAGGAGCTGCCAGAAAGCGAGCGGGAGCTGGCTAGGGAAGCCTATGCCTACATGGGTTTGCGGCCTGGGGATCCCATTGTGGGCACGCCAGTGGATGTCTGCTTCATTGGCAGTTGCACCAATGGCCGCTTGAGTGACTTGCGGGAGGCGGCCAAGATTGCCAAAGGACGGCGGGTAGCACCTGGAGTGAAGGCGTTTGTCGTGCCTGGCTCGGAGCGGGTCAAGCAGGAGGCAGAACGCGAGGGCCTGCGCGAGATCTTTGAGGTGGCAGGGTTTGAGTGGCGGGATCCCGGCTGCTCCATGTGCTTGGCCATGAACCCAGACCGCCTGGTAGGCCGGCAAATAAGCGCTTCTTCTTCCAACCGCAACTTCAAGGGCCGCCAGGGATCCCCCACGGGACGCACCCTGCTGATGAGCCCGGCCATGGTGGCGGCAGCGGCAGTAAGCGGCAAAGTGGTGGACGTGCGGGAACTGCTCTAGCCAACCCTCCCCTAGCAGGGTGAGCCCGTGCCACCAAGCTTGCTTCCTGGGAAGGGCTAGGACTGCAGCAGCGGGTAGAAGTGCCCTACCGGCCCTTGTCCTGCGCCGATGGCCAGAGGATGCCGCAGGGCGTCGGTAACATAGGCCTTGGCCGCCAGTGTTGCCGTCAGGGGATCCTTTCCCCAAGCCAGTTGCGCCGCAATGGCTGCCGAGAGGGTGCAGCCGGTGCCGTGGGTGTGACGGGTGGGGATGCGCTCGCTTTTGAGGACCTCCAGCCGCTCGCCGTCAAACCACACATCCACCCCCTGCAGTTCCCCTGGCATACCTCCCCCCTTGACGAGTACAGCCTTACAGCCCAGGGCATGGATGCGGCGGGCCGCTTCCTCCATATCCGCCAGCAACTGCAGCTCCATCCCTGCCAAAATCTGAGCCTCGTAGCGGTTGGGGGTAACGACCTGAGCCAGAGGGATCAGCCGCTCGCGGATGGCCTGGATGGCATCCTCCGCCAGCAGCTTGGCCCCCGTGCGGGAGACCATCACCGGATCCACTACCAGCGGCTGCAGCGCCCAGCGTTCCACCTGGCGGGCCACCTCCCGCACAATCTCGGCATTGAGCAACATGCCGGTTTTGATCCCTTGCACCCCAATGTCTTCCACTACCGCCTCAATCTGGGCAGCCACCGCCTCCGGGGGTAGGGGATCCACTCGCTTAACCCCCAGAGTATTCTGGGCAGTTACGCAGGTAAGGGCAGAAGTGCCGTGAACGCGCTGGAAGGCAAAGGTGCGCAGATCCGCTTGAATGCCTGCTCCGCCGCCGCTATCGGAGCCGGCGATGGTGAGGGCCACAGGGGGACGCTGCTCGGCCAAAGTTGGAGCTGGGGCCGCTTCAGGTTTGGAGACAGACATGGCAACTGCCGGGGGTACCACTAGCCATTTCTATAGCCTAAACCCAACTCGCCTCGTCCGTGGTAGCCACCACCTCCACCCAAACCCTCTCCCCCTCCACCGCCGTCAGACTCCAGCGCAGGAGGCGGGCTGGCTGCCCCAGCTCTTGGGTCACTTGTTGGAGAAGGGATCCCTCCAGTTGAGACGCAGAAAGCGGCAAACTTAGGGGCAAAGCTAGACGCAGAAAATGGAGCTTCACAGCTTGGAGATACTCGATGCTAGACCAGGGCTAGGAGCCAAACTGCAAGCGGTAAACCTCCTCCTCTTGATCCGTTTCCACCTCCAAGTCGGAGGTAGGGTAGGCTACGCACAGCAGAACAAAGCCCTGAGCCTTGAGTTCCGGCCCGATCCCCATTGCGTCAGCCTGGGCTACGGATCCCGACTTTAGCCGCCCCGCACAGGTGGTGCAGACTCCCGCCTGGCAAGAGGAAGGTAGCTCCAGGCCGTGCTCGAGAGCTGCCTGTAAAACCGTCTGATCCGCCGCGGCAGGAAACTGGTAGGTCTGGCCCCGATGATGGACAGTGATCTGGTAAACCATAGCGAACCTCAAGAACCCACCTGTGAAGGGGTGTGAACCACCGTCAGCGTCTGCGGCTGGCGCATTTTCTTTATCCGAGCCTCGATCTTCTCAGCCCCCTCCGCCTTTAGGTCGGCGATGTAGTGGCTTTTGTGCGCTTCCGCTTCTTTCTCGCTGGCGAAGGGGCCGTAGTAGTAGGTGCAGTCGTCGGTGGTGATCTCAACCCAGACCGTTAAGCCACGCAGCTTATCCAACAGCCAGACCAAAGGGTTGCCCACGGGATCCATCCCCCCTATTAAGCGCAAAGGATGACTCAGGATCTTTTGCAATCACCTAGATTCTACTGCCTTCGTTGAGGATTTGTTGAGAAATGTTTCGACCTCGGTGCGTTTGAGCTGGTGGGGGGAGCGCTGCCGGTGGATCTCATAAAGGGCGATGCCTGCTGCCACCGAGGCATTTAAACTCTGGGTGCGGCCTGCCAAGGGAATCGACAGCAGTTGGTCGCAGTGGCGCTGGGTGAGTAGGCTGATGCCTTCCCCTTCGGATCCAATTACCAAGGCAACGGGTCGGCGAAAGTCGGCGCTATAGACAGGGACAGCCCCCTGGCTGGTGGTGCCATAGACCCAAAACCCCTGTTCTTTAAGATATTCCAGGGCGCGGTTTAAGTTCACCACCCGCGCCACCGGCAGGGTAGAGAGGGCCCCCGCTGCCACCTTCATCACCGTCGCCGTGACGCCTGCCGCCCGCCGCTGTGGGATCACCATCCCCTGCATGCCAAACGCCTCCACGCTGCGGGCAATGGCCCCCAGGTTGTGGGGATCCTGGATCCCGTCTAGCACCACCAGCACCGGATGGGGGCCGGACTGCCGGCTCTGTTCCACCAGCTCTTCCAGATCCACGTAGCGGTAAGGGGTGGCCTGGGCGGCGATCCCCTGATGGTTGGCTCCGGCGGTGAGAAGGTTTAGCCGCTGGGGAGACACCTCATCGATGACGGTACCCCGTGCTTTGGCTTCTTCCAACAAAGACAAAAATTGCGGGCTGTAGCGCAACCGCGGCAGTACCCACACTCGGTTAAGGGTGGCCTGGCTTCTCAGCGCGGCCAACACGGTTTGGCGACCGTAGATGATCTCTTGTTCAGGTTCGGCTTCGGGATCCCAGTTAACCTGAAGCGCCTCTTCCTCTGGACTAGCAACAGGAAGGCTGGGATCCGACTGGGGGCGTTCCTGCTCAGCCTTGCGACGAAGCGGCTTTACGGGCGGCTCTTGCGCCGCCGGCTTGGGATGGGGAAGAAGGCTGCCATCGCGGCGTTTAGGCCGCTCACGCTTGCCAACGGGCTGCCCCGCCCCTCGCCGCTGCAGCTTGTCCCGGCGAGACAGCCGTACAGGAGGTTTGCGCTGGGAAGGCTTGGGCATGGGCGGAGAAGGGTGCAGAGTAAAAGCTGATCCTAACCTTCCCCCTCGCCTATCGTCTCGGCCAAAACATCGGTGAGAGCGAGAATGTGGCGTAGCCGCTCAGGATCGGTGAGGTAGAGGTAGCCCAAGATGGTTTCCAGGCCGCTGGCATTTTGGTAGTCGGCCAAGGGCAAGTGCCGGGGTGGACGACCGCAGCCGTTGCGGCCCCAGCGGACGATCTCCCGCTCTTCAGAGCTGAGATAGGGCAAAAGCGCCAACAGCAATCTGGCCTGAGCAGATCCGCGTACCCGCCTCACCACCTGCCGATGGTAAAGCTCTGGCCGGGTGGGAGGAAACAACTGCTGCCGTCGCACGTGCAGTTCGTAAATGGCATCCCCCAGGTAGGCCAGGGCTGCAGGTGACAGGCGACGGATCTCAGCCAAAGAGAAACTTGCAGAGGTGGGATCGGACAGTAGATCGCTCACGACAGCTTACAACAACTATTTGGAGCACTGCCTAGAACCGCTGCCGTCGGTTCATAGCAAATTCGAGACTCCACTGGCTGGCTCAGTCTATGCTAGGGCAAGCTTCCTGCCTTTTGCCAGTCTTCCTGCTGCCCGGAAGAGGCCCTCAAAGACGTCGTAGATGAGGGGATGGACTAGAGAGGAAACCGCTTAGCCGAAATTGGGGAATAACAGATCTCCATTGAGCAAAAGCAGATAGGCGACAATTGCCCCGCCCATGCCCCCTATCAAAAAGCCGGCGGCCAGCTCGCTCCAGGATTGGGATCCCTGCACTGGCCCGTTGTTGCGCTGCGGGGAGACGGTGCCGTAGAGAGAGAGAGCTGCCGTCATGATCAAGATCAGGCCACAGGCTCCCAGGAAACCGCTCAGCAGGCCGATGGGCTCGCCGCGCAGCGGCCCCAGCTTGGCAAAAGGTCCCACTAACCAATAGCCGTGGGCCATGCCAATTTCCAAACCCCGCCAAACAGGGCTTACTCTCGGCCGGTTAATGGGCAGCCAATCTAGGAAAAGGCGGACGGCAGGGGCATGGTTGATTGGCGTCCAGAAATCGCCAATCTGCGGATCCCCTTCCGGAACGGCGATATATCCCCTATTGGGGGAAACGGTATCGGCAGTGGGTTCAACCATGTCGGCAACTCTGGTTCCAGTGCAAAAAGGGTTAGAAAAATCTCAAATTCCAAAAAGTCTAAAAGACCAGGGATCCCTGTGGGTGTTGTTGCCGCCGCTAGGGATCCCTGGCTTGGGGGTTCAGAACGTCAAAATGTCGGGGAAGAAGCGGTTGATCTCAATGAACAGGGCAAAAACGAAGCTGGAAAACAAGATAAAGGCCACCGGAGCCGTGGTAAGAAACTTGGTGAAATCAGCCATACATACCTCTCAAGTCGGATAGGTCAAGCTAAGCCAAAAGCAGAGGAGAAGCTCCTTCTTCAGCGAGGAGAGATGGGCACGGCCTCTTCCGGCTCCTGAATTTCGCCGCTGGCAATTTCCTTGAAAGCAGCGGCAGGCCAGGCTAAAGCCGTGAGGAAACAGCGCAGTGCCAGGGGGACGTCGATGATGCTTTCTTTCATCTCCGGCTCGTCGCTATTCCGGACAGCAATCAGGTAGGAGCGCCCAGCCCAGCCCAACCAGCCGGCAATGTAGAGGAAAAGTAAGCCAGGGATGAGAAACTCACCGGCATGGCTCCAGCGGCCATCGGTAACCAGGTGGGGCAAGCCTTCCTCGCCACAGAGCAGCTTGCTGTAGCGTTCAAAGCGCTTCGTGGTTTGGGCCAACTTTTGCTGGTAAAGGGGAGCTAGGGAAGGGCTGGCGTTGAGGATCTTCTCTTCGAGGCTGCTCAGGCGTTCGTTCATGAGGGCCTGAAAAGCGGGAACTTCGCTGCAAGGCTTCAGACCGATCAAGGGCTCTGCCTGCACAGCCTGGGCGAGGCCAAGCGCCAGGCAAAGGGCCAACAGGAGACTCAAAAGGGTTCGCATAGCAGGATGTGTCCTTGAGCTAGGGGTCTAGGTCTGTCTAAATGTGCAGGAATGCTAAGTGCAGAAACGGGCACTAAACGGTTAGTATCATACTCCCGAGCGCCTCACCTCGATGGATCCTGAGTTTTAGCCCACACAATTCTTAAGGATCCTGAAGCGTTCCCAACCCTTTTCCCCCACTTGCTCTCCCATGGCCCGCGTCCTCGCTATCGAAACCAGTTGCGACGAAACGGCTGTGGCGGTGGTGGAGGCGGAGCCGAGCTGGCCAGCCTTTGCCCCACGGCAGCTTAGCTCTGTGGTGGCTAGCCAGATTGACCTCCATGCGGCCTACGGGGGCGTGGTGCCGGAGGTGGCCTCCCGCCGCCACGTGGAAACTCTGCCCTTTGTGCTGGAATCGGCCCTGCAGCAGGCCGGGCTGGGCGTGGCCGAGGTGGATGCCGTTGCCGTCACCTGTGCGCCGGGCCTGGTGGGATCCCTGCTGGTGGGGCTGATGGCGGCCAAGACCTTAGCCTTGCTCTACAACAAACCTTTGATCGGGGTGCACCATCTGGAGGGCCACCTGTTCAGCGGCTTTTTGGCCACCGCCGATTTGCGCCCTCCCTGCCTCTGCCTTTTGGTTTCAGGGGGCCACACCAGCTTGATCTGGATGAAGGACTACGGGGAGTACCAGACGATGGGCCGCACCCGTGACGATGCTGCCGGCGAAGCCTTTGACAAGGTGGCGCGCCTGTTGGGGCTGGGCTATCCGGGCGGGCCGCCGATCGACCGCTGGGCGCAACAAGGGGATCCCAACCGCTTCCCCCTGCCCGCGGGCAAGCTGGATCACCCCTACGACACCAGCTTCAGCGGCTTGAAGACGGCGGTGCTGCGCCTAGTCCAACAGTTGCAGCAGGAAGGCCGGGAACTGCCCGTGGCCGACATTGCTGCCAGCTTCCAGGCCTGCCTCACCCGCGTGCTGACCGAAAAAGCGGTGGCCTGTGCCGAGGCGCTGGGCCTCTCAACCCTGCTGGTTACAGGGGGGGTGGCCGCCAACCGGGAGCTGCGAGCTCGCCTGCTGGAAGCGGGCCGACCCAAGGGCCTGCGGGTGATCATCCCGCCTGTTGCCCTCTGTACCGACAACGCCGCCATGATCGGGGCAGCCGGCCTCTGCCACTGGCTGCGCGGGGAGGTCTCGCCCTTGGATCTGGGCGTAGCTTCGCGCCTGCCCCTGGAAGAGATCCCTGCCCTCTACAGCAAGGGGGGCAGAGATTACCGCGAGGTGCTAACGGGTTCTGCCGTTGCCCTCTGACGTTGCCGCACCTCGAGGTAGATGAGCAGGGCGTTGATGTCGGCGGGGTTGACGCCGCCAATGCGAGCGGCCTGGCCCACCGTCAGGGGTCGGACGGCCGCCAGTTTCTCCCGCGACTCTTTGGAGAGGGTGGGGATGGAGTGGTAGTCCAGATCGGGGGGCAGGAGGCGGTGGTACTGCTTGCTCACCTGCTCAATTTGGTTCTGCTGCCGCTGGATGTAGCCGCTGTATTTGACGGCAATTTCTGCTGCCTCCTGCTCAAAGGGATCCAGCTCCTCATTGCCCAAGCCCAGCTCCAGCAGGTCGGCGTAGTGGATCGGGTTGCGGCGCAGGATCTCGGCCAGCGTGGCGGATCCTTTGATCCCCTGGCCGGTCAATTGGCTGAGGTGGATCCCGGCGGGGTCATGGGCCTTAACCCGCTGGGTTTCCAGGCGCTCGATCTCGGCGGCAATGCGGGCTTGCTTGGCCTGGAAAAGAGACCAGCGGCGGTCGTCGATGAGGCCCCATTCCCGCCCCAGGGGGGTGAGGCGTTGGTCGGCATTATCGGCGCGCAGGATAAGACGGTATTCGGAGCGGCTGGTGAGCATGCGGTAGGGCTCCCGCAGCTCTTTGGTGCAGAGGTCGTCGATGAGGGTGCCGATGTAGCTGGACTCGCGCGGCAGCGTCACCAGCGGCTTGCCCTGCACCAGGCGGGCGGCATTGATCCCGGCTATGAGCCCCTGGGCTGCCGCCTCCTCGTAGCCGGTGGTGCCGTTAATTTGGCCGGCGCAGAAGAGCCCCTGCACTTTTTTGGTCATTAGGGTGGGGTAGAGCTGGGTAGCCGGCAGATAGTCGTATTCCACGGCGTAGGCAGGCCGCAGCATCACGCACCGCTCCAGGCCAGGCAAGGAGCGCAACATCTGGATCTGGATTTTCTCCGGCATCCCCGTCGAGAACCCCTGGATGTAGAGCTCCGGCAGATCCCGCCCTTCCGGCTCGATGAAAATTTGATGGCTTTCCTTGTCGGCGAAACGGACGATCTTGTCTTCGATGCTGGGGCAGTAGCGGGGCCCCTTAGCCTCCACCCAACCGCCGTAGACCGGGGTCTCGTGGAGATTTTCGCGGATGATGCGATGGGTCTCCGGCGTGGTGCGGGTGAGGTAGCAGTCCATCTGCTCCCGCGGCACCCACACCTCCGGGTCGAAGCTAAACCAGCGCACGTCGGGATCCCCTGGCTGCCGCTCCATCACCGAAAAATCGACGCTGCGGCGATCCACACGGGCAGGGGTGCCAGTTTTCAGCCGGCCCGTCTCAAAGCCCAGTTGGCGCAGGGTGTCGGTCAGGCCTTCGACGGCAAATTCCCCCGCTCTGCCGGCAGGTTGCCAGTGGCGGCCAATCCAGATGCGCCCCCCCAGAAACGTGCCCGTGGTCAGGATCACCGCCCGACAGCCGAAGACACTGCCAAAGTGGGTAACCACGCCCACCACCTCATCGTTGCGCCCCAGCACCAGGTCGGTGACGGTGCCCTCGCGAAGGGTCAGGTTGGGTTGGTTTTCCACCACCGAGCGCATCACCCGCGCGTACTCGCGTTTGTCGGTTTGCGCCCGCAAGGCCCACACCGCCGGCCCCCGCGAGCGGTTGAGGATCCGCTTCTGTAAATAGGTGCGGTCGGTAACCTTGCCCATCTCGCCGCCAAGGGCGTCGATTTCGTGCACCAGTTGCGACTTGGCCGGGCCGCCCACGGCGGGGTTACAGGGCTGCCAGGCAATCTTGTCCAGGTTCAACGTCAGCATCAAGGTATTGCAGCCCAAGCGTGCTGCCGCCAAGGCCGCTTCACAGCCGGAATGCCCCCCACCCACCACGATCACGTCGTAGTGGTCGAGAAAATCCACGTTGTCTCGTCCAACTTTGAGCATCGGATTGCCCCTTGCTGGCTACCGGGATCCCCTATCCCAATTGGGTTGTTACAGCTTGTTTCTCCAGTCTAGCGATGGATAGAGGGCTATCCCCACATCTCGGCAAGAGGAAAAGGCTCCTTGGCCAGACCCCCACCAGTTTGCCGCCCCGAGGTTGCCCAAACCGGCCAGGATCCCGCTCTCCCCAGTCGAATCTAATCCAGACTATTTTAGTCGGATTTGGTTGACGGGATAGATCGGGGGTGATAAGATGGCCCCCGACGATGGGTAAACAAGATCCAGCCCTTTCTCCTGCCTGAGGCTCCCTATGACGCAAACCCTTTCCCAACGCCCGCTCGTGCCTGCCGCTGCCCCGGCGGCTCCTGCCCTGCGCAACCCCCAGGTGGGCTTCAGCCGCTTGCGCTGCCGCGAATGTGGGGCTGAGTACGAGCCGGTGGCTAAGCACGTGTGCGACCTGTGTTTTGGCCCCCTGGAAGTGGTCTACGACTACGACTGGCTCAAGGGCACCGTCAGCCGGCAGAGCATCCAGGCCGGGCCGCTGTCCATCTGGCGCTATCGGCCTTTTCTGCCAGTGGTTTCGGAGCGGCCCATCGATGTGGGCACCGGCATGACGCCTCTGGTGAAGGCGGAGCGGCTGGGCCGGCGGTTGGGGTTGAAAAACCTCTACATCAAAAATGACGCCGTCAACATGCCCACCCTCAGCTTTAAGGATCGGGTGGTGTCGGTGGCCCTAACCCGCGCCAAGGAGCTGGGCTTTACCACCGTTTCCTGCGCCAGCACGGGCAACTTGGCCAACTCCACCGCCGCCATTGCCGCCCACGCCGGCTTGGATTGTGTCATCTTCATCCCGGCGGACTTAGAAGCGGGTAAGGTGCTGGGATCCCTCATCTACAACCCCATCGTCATGGCGGTGGAGGGCAACTACGACCAGGTCAATCGCCTCTGCGCCGAGGTGGCCGATCGCTACGGCTGGGGCTTTGTCAACATCAACCTGCGCCCCTACTACGCAGAAGGCTCGAAAACCCTGGCTTACGAAGTGGTGGAGCAACTGGGGTGGCAACTGCCGGATCAGGTGGTGATCCCCCTGGCGTCCGGATCCCTGTACACCAAGATTTACAAAGGTTTTCAGGAGTTTGTGAAGGTGGGGCTGGTGGCGGAGAAGCCGGTTACCTTCCATGGCGCCCAGGCCCAGGGCTGTGCACCCATTGCCCAGGCCTTTCGCGAAGGACGGGATTTTGTTACTCCTGTTAAGCCCAACACCATTGCTAAGTCGATTGCCATCGGCAACCCTGCCGACGGCATCTACGCCCTGGAGATTGCCCGCAAGACCGGTGGCCAGATCGCGACGGCTACGGATCCTGAGATTATCGCTGGCATCAAGCTCCTGGCCGAGACCGAAGGCATCTTCACCGAGACCGCCGGCGGCACCACCATTGCCGTGCTCAAACACCTGGCCGAAGCCGGACAGCTCGATCCCGAGGCGGTTACGGTTGCCTACATTACCGGCAACGGCTTGAAGACCCAGGAGGCGGTGCAGGCGCAGGTGGGCCATCCGCTGCTGATCTCGCCCAAGCTGGAGAGCTTTGAACAGGCGCTGGAGCGGGCCCGTACGCTGGAGCGGCTGGACTGGCAGGAGGCCTCGGTTTAAAGCGAGGGGGATCCCCCTGGGCTCTTAACGGAAACTTAATGAAGAACTGTTACGATCCCTGGTACAGGCCCACCTGCTCAGGAGCTTTGCGCCATGCCTATCTTTCGTTCTGTCCGTTACTTTGCGCGTCGCTGCCTGCCGGTGGCGGTAGCGGTGTTGACCCCTCTTGCTTGGGTTCCCACGGCTCGGCCCCAGGGACTGAACACCATTGCCGTTGAGCTGGAAACTTTGCCCAGCAGCTACTCGACGCTGGCGGCGGCTCTGCGGGCGGCGGGGCTGAATACAGCGTTGGCGGGGCCGGGGCCATTTACGGTCTTTGCCCCTTCTGATGTGGCCTTTGGGCAACTGCCGCCGGGCACCGTGGAGACGTTGTTGCAGCCGGCCAACCGGGATCAGCTCACCCGCATCCTCACCTATCATGTGGTGCCGGGGCGGATTACCTCCTTTGACCTGCGGCCCGGCCAATCGACCACTCTGACCACCTTGGCAGGGTTGCCGCTACGGGTGCAGGTGGGATCCGATGGCAGCATCCGGGTCAACGGGGCCAACGTGAACCTGGCGGATATTCCCGTCTCGAACGGGGTGATTCACGGCATTGACGGGGTGCTGCTACCCTAGTCTTCTAATGTTGGTCGTGGACGAAGCATTGGCTTATGGCGGTCAAGGTGTTAATTCCCACCACGCTGCGGGCGCTCACCCGGGATCAGGAGGTGGTCAGTTGCGAGGGATCCACCATTCGGGAATTGCTGGAGGCCTTGGAGCAAAGCTATCCGGGCATCAAGGCGCGGCTGTGCGACGAGAAGGGGGAATTGCGCCGCTTTGTCAATTTTTATGTCAACAGCGAAGATATTCGTTTCCTCAACGGCTCCGAGACCCCTCTTCAGGATGGGGATGAGGTGAGCATCGTCCCTGCGGTGGCCGGGGGCTGAGGGCTGCCGAGCCTGCCGTGGATCCCAGGGATTGGTTAAGCCAGCCGGCGCCGCTGGTGGCGCCTGTTTTGCTGGGCATGGTGCTGGTGCGGCAATTTGCCGATGGGCTGCAGGTGCGGGCCCAGATCGTGGAGACAGAAGCCTACACCGCCGGGGATCCGGCCTGCCACGCCTATCGCCGCAAGACTCGCCGCAACCAGGTGATGTTCGGGCCGCCGGGCCATCTCTACATCTATCGCATCTACGGCCTCTACCACTGTCTGAACATCGTCACCGAGGCGGAAGGGATCCCGTCAGCAGTGCTGATCCGGGCAGCCCAGTTGGATTGCCTGCCGGAGTGGATCCCGGCTAACAAACGACAGAAACCGGCGCGGGTGGCGGCGGGGCCGGGCCTGCTCTGCCAGGCGCTGCGCATCGATGGATCCCACAACGGCTGGCGGCTGGATCCGGTGGAAGCCGGTCAGGAAGGCATTTGGCTAGAGGGATCCCCCTCTGGGCCAGCCCAATGGACCATTGTCCAGACCACCCGCATCGGTATTACCCGCGGCGTGGAGCTCCCCTGGCGCTGGTACATTAAGGGGCATCCGGCGGTGTCGCGCTACTAGTGGGGGCAAGCAGAGCATGGGGGTTGCAAAAGGCCGGAGCGGTTGGCAAGGTCTGCTTAGGCTGGCTGGCGTGACTGTACTGCTTCTGCCGGCGTTGGCTCAGCCGGCTCCCACTTCCCCAGGACTCCTGACAATGCAAGCCCAGATCCCCTCCACCTACCGCACTGGGTTGCAGCGCTGGCAGGCCCCCCAAGGCTTTCAGGACTGGCTAGCCCGCGGGATCCGGCTGAATGCCCAAGGGCAATTGGTTTTGGATCCAGAGGACTGGCGGCAAGCAGTCAGCCTTGAAGGGCCTGAGTCGGCGTTTCAGGGCCAGCCTTTTTATCCCCCCGGCCCCTATTGGGTGGGAGAAGCCGTCAGCCCGGAGGTTCCCGCCGGCTTTCCTCTGGTGGAGGCGATCGTCTCCTGGAATGCCACCACCCCCCCCGGCACCTGGCTGGAAGTGGGGATCCGGGCCAAGCTTGCGGGGCGCTGGACGAAGTGGTATCACGCTGGCGTGTGGGCCGCCGATCCGGCCACCTTGGCCAGCCACTCCGTGGGCGGGCAGGCCGACGAGGACGGCAACCTCAACACGGATTTGTTGGTGCTCCAGGATACCCAAAGGGGGGCAGAGGCTTTTCAGGTCAGGGTGCGCCTGTTCACACAAGAGCCAGGCCGTTCCCCCAGCATGGATCAGGTGGCGGTTGCCTTTTCCAACCAGCCAGCCCAGCCCAGCCACCTCCCCCCTGGGGATCCCAGCCGCTGGGGCCAGGTCTTGGATCTGCCCTTGTGTTCCCAGATGGTCTACGCCGACGGGGGAGCAGCTTGGTGCAGCCCCACCGCTTTGGCCATGGTGATGGCCTACTGGCAGCGGGATCCCCGTCCCTGTGAGCCGTTGGTGCGCGCCGCGGTGGCCGGGGTGTACGACCGGGTTTACCAGGGCCACGGCAACTGGGCCTTCAATGTGGCCCATGCCGCCGAGCGAGGGTTGGCCGGCCTGGTGGCGCGGCTGCAGAGCCTGGCCCAAGCAGAAGCCTGGATTGCGGCGGGAGTGCCGGTAATCCTTAGCTACGCCTGGGGTGAGGGCGAGCTGGAGGGGGCGCCGCTCCCCCGCAGCAATGGCCATCTGGCAGTGCTGGTGGGGTTCGATAACCAAGGGGATCCCATCCTCCACGACCCGGCGGCCCCGACCCACGCAGAAGTTCGCCGCACCTACCGCCGCGACCAGCTGGAGTCTTTGTGGTTGGCACACTCCGGGGGTACTGTCTATTTGATTTATCCGCGGGACTGGCCGATCCCAGAGCTATAAGTCTAACGACCGTCGCTCACCCTGCCAGACGCTTCTGCTCGAAGAGGCTGGGATCCCGATCTGGACACTTGAGCAGACAAACGCAGACACAACTTGGCAAGCACCCAACTGCCATCTGGCTTTTCGGCGGGGATTTGAGTAAGGATGTAAAGAGTGAGGAGTGTAACTCACCTGTGGGTGAGGGCAGTTGGTTATGAATAGAAATGCAGTTCAGGGCCTGAGGCATTGGCCGGGCTGGCTCCTGCAGCAGGGAAGGTGTTGGGCAGTTTTCGCCGGCTCGTACGCTGAGGAAGACAGGCATGGAGGTTTGGGTTCCCGCCATTTCCCAGTTTGGGGGAGAGGATAAGCTGCATCATGCCACGACGGGTTTCCCCTGCACCGCTATCCTTGCCGGCGCTGAGTGCCCTGGTGCTGGCCCTTTCGGCCTGCGGCGAGCTTTCTTCTTCTAATTTGTCTCCCAGCGTCGTTCCCCCTTCTGCCCTGCAACCGCTTTCCACTCCAACTCCCCTCGCCCCCTCCGCCTTTGCCCTCACGCTCGAACAGGCCCGCCAAGCGGGTCTGGCGCTGCCCAACAATCGCATCGTTTTGCTGCTCCAGGAACAGGGATCCGATCTGGTGGCCCAGCTGCCAGCCTCCGAGGTGGAGCGCTGGCTGGCCCGCACCGCCACCTGGCCGGGGGTGGAAGGGATCGACCTCAGCATTACCCTGGGCAGCTATCGCCAAACCGCCACCGCACCCCTGCGCTCAGGGCAGCCGGCCACCTTCACCTTTACCAACCCGCCCGCGGGCGAAGCGGAGCTGAGCGCCGTCGCCTACCGGGGATCCACCACCTTGGCGGAAGGGAAGGGATCCCTGACCCTTTCTGACCGCTCTGGGGGCTCTGGCGGGGCCAATCGCCGCCTGGCCATGCTGGTCCTCGCCGAGGTAGAGGTGCCGCTGCTGCATACGGGGTCGGGGGTGCCGGCGCCCGGCCAGCCCCTGCTGCTGTTAGGAGAAAACCTGGAGCGGGTGGAAACGGTTTTGTTTGCTTCAGCCGCCAATCCCGAGCGCAGCTTGAGAGGGGAGATCCGCTCCCGCAGCAGCGACCGCCTGACGGTGATGCCGCCGGCCTCCCTTTCCGGAACCGTTTGGGTGGCCGTTGCCGATGCGGCGGGGCAAGGGTTGGGAACCTTGGTTTACGAGTGGCCGGCCCCTACCCCCTCACCCACCCCTACGGCGGCGGCAGCCTCAGCCTGGCGGGTGGAGACTTTGCTGAATGGCCGCACCGCCTCGGCAGTCCTTCCTAGGAACAGCGTCTCTGATGGCGGCGGCGAGGCCGAGATCCCTCTCAAACAGATTGGCGGCATTGCTGTTGATCCAGAAGGGTTCTTTTACTTGGCCGACCCGGCCCAGCACCGGATTTTTCGCCTTTCTCCCGAAGGGGAACTGGAGGTTTGGGCCGGCAGCGGCAAGGCCGGCTATCGGGATGGAGCGGCTAATCAGGCCCAGTTCGACTCCCCCCAAGGGCTGCTCTGGGATCCCAAAGGGGGAGTGTGGGTGGCCGACAGCGGCAACCACTGCCTACGCCACATCAGCCCTCAGCGGCAGGTAACCACCTTTGCCGGCACTTGTGTAGCCGGCTACCGTGATGGGGAGCGCGACCAGGCGCAGTTTCGCGAGCCCTTTGGCCTGGCCTTGGGTCTAGAGGGCAGCCTTTACGTGGCCGACCGTGCCGACCGCCGCATCCGCCGCATCACCCCCGCCGGCGAGGTGACCACAGTGGCTGGCACCGGACAGCCGGGATCCGCCGATGGCCCGGCAGAACAGGCCCAGTTCCTGCAGCCCACGGCCCTGGCGGTGGACAGGGAAGGGAATCTCTGGATCGCTGACCGGCATCGCCTGCGCCGGCTCTCTGCCGACGGAGAACTGACCACCCTCTCCAGTACAGAGGCGGGCTACCGCGATGGCCCCTTGGCGCAAGCCCGTTTTCAAACCCTTGCAGGGCTGGCCTTCGATGGGTCGGGGAGCCTCTGGCTGGCCGACCGAGATAACCAGCGCATTCGGCGGCTGCAGCCTAATGGACAGGTTGCCACCTTGGCCGGAGGGGAGGAGCCAGGCTGGCAGGATGGCCCCGCCTCCTCGGCCCGCTTCCAGCAGCCCGGCCATCTGCTCATTTTGCCGGATGGCAGCGCGGTGGTGGCAGATAGCGGTTTACCCGGCTTGCGCCGTCTTAGCCGCCTCCTCCCCCCGCCCGCTACTCCCGTTTCCAGGGGATCCCCCTAGCTAGCGGCGCCGGTGGCGGGCCAAGGCCGCTTCGTAAGCCCGCCGATTGGCCTGCAGGGACTTTTCCAGATCCACCAGAGGGCGGGGATAGTCTACCCCTAGCCGCACGCCAAACTGCTTTTGCTCAGCGGCGCTGAGGCGATAGGGCTCGTGGATCTTCTCCCCCGGGATCCCGGCCAGTTCCGGCAGCCAGTGGCGTAAGTAGTGGCCTTGGGGATCGTAGTCGCGGGACTGCTTGGGAATGTGGAAGTAGCGGAAGCCGCGGGCGTCGTTGCCCACACCGGCAGTGTAGTTCCAGTTGCCATAGTTGCTGGCCACGTCGTAGTCGATGAGCAGCGACTCAAACCATTCCGCCCCCAGGCGCCAGTCAATCCCCAGGTTTTTGGTTAGAAAGCTGGCCACATTCTGCCGCCCGCGGTTGGACATAAACCCCGTGGCCGCCAACTCCCGCATGTTGGCATCCACCAGGGGGTAGCCGGTCTCGCCGCGGCACCAGGCCTGAAAGCGATCCCAGTCCTGCTGCCAGGGGATGGGGATCCCCTGGATCCCGGAGGGGCGAAACAGCTTGGCCCCGTGCTTGGCCAAGATGAAGCGAAAGTAATCCCGCCACAGCAGCTCGAACACCAACCAGTAGGTGGATTCGTTGCGCACCCGCTCCTGCTCGTAGCGCTTGACTTCGGCATACACGGTGCGGGGGGAGAGGCAGCCTAACGCCAACCAGGCAGAAAGGCGCGAGCTGTCGTTGGGATCCAGCATGCCATTGCGGGTTTCTTTGTAGACGCGCAACCGGTCCAGCTCCCAGATATAGGTCTGCAAACGCGCCTGGGCGGCGCTGCTGCCACCCGTGTAGACAAAGCGGGCGCGGGGATCCGGCGGAGGCAAGCTCAGCCCCAGCTCAGCCAGGGTGGGCAGAGGGCCGGGATCCAGCCCCGGCGGCAACGGCGGGAGAGAAGGGATGGGCAAGGGATCGCGGACGCTGGCCTTGGCTTCCACCTGCTGGCGGAAGCGGGTGAACACCTCCGGCAGCTCTGCCAGAGCAAAGGGGAGATCTTCGGGGTGGTAGAGGGTGTGGCCCCAGTCCAGGTGCAGCGGGATCCCCAAGTTCTGAAGCGCTTCCTGGAGGGCAGTGGCTACCGCCTCCTCCTCCGTGCCCACTTCTGCATGGGCATAGACAGCCTTCACCCCCCACTCCCGCGCCAGGGCCGGGATCACCTGCTCCGGCTGGCCCTGGCGGATGACGAGGTCGGAGCCGCGGACTCGGAGCTGCTGCCGCAGATCCGCCAGGCTTTCCAGCAGGAACTGGGCGCGGAAAGGGCCGGTTTTGGCGAAGCCAAAGGCCGTTTGGCCAAAGTGGCGGGGATCCAGGCAGTAGAGGGGAATGAGGAAGGAGCCCTGTTGGCATGCCCGTGTTAGCGGCTGGTGATCCAGCAGGCGCAAATCGGTGCGAAACCAGAGCAAGACGGCCATTCTGCAAGTATCCTAGGGGGGTGACGCTCTCCCCAGCCCTAAAGGGCGGGGATTCTTCCTCGCTCATCGCAAGCTACGCAAGCACGCCGGTGGGGCTGCCACCCCACGCCAAGACGCCATAATCCCAACTCCTGGGCCTAGGCCCAGATACTGGCGCCGAATGCAAAAGGCCCGCAGTAAAGTTCAGCAGGGCCAGCGTATCCAGTTGCGGAGTTGGTTTTCGATGGACGGTTTGATAGCAGCAAGTTGCGCGCCTCCTGCGAGGCCATCCTGATACTACTCCAGGCTACATACTGCCGAGATTAGGCGGCTTATCCCCAGGACTAAAGACCGGGGCTTGCGCCGCCGTATTCGTGGTCAAACCGAGCCCAGCCGCTGCTCCCCCCTGGGTCGCCCCAGTTCTGGGCTGGGAACGAAATGGGGCACCTGAGCAGGCGGGATGTGGATGGGGGCTTTGGTGCGCGGGTGATAGGTTTGCCGAGCGGGGCGGTAGCGCAACGAGAAAGTTCCGAAGCGCGCCAGCCGCACCGATCCCCCCTCGGCCAAGCAGCGGCTGATGCTCTCCAGCATCGCCTCCAGGGCGGCAGCAGCCATCTCCACCGTCAGGCCATCCACCTGGGCGGCCATCTGGCGGGCCAGCAAACGACGATTCAAATGGGGAGGAGAAGCCACGACCACTTATCCAGACAACGGCAACAGGACACCAGCGACCCTGGGCTTGATGCTCACAACCTGTGTAGCGAGAACCCCCTCCAAAAGGGAACGGCGTCACCCGGGCCGGCTACCTAAAGCGGAAATGCAGGCTTGAGAAGTTTGGAGCCGGGGCAACCCCTCTGGCGGAAACTTACACGCAGAGGGGATCCGACACTGCAACTGCCCCTGATCCCCTCTCTAGCCGGTATCCAGACTGCTCAACTCGGCTCATCCTTGGCGTGGCCGGAATCGACCGCTTCCAGCTCGCTCTCGAAAAACCAGTGCCGGGATCGATCGGGAAATTCCAGAATATAGCCAATGCCACTGCCATCGACCACCCGCCGTGCCAGCACTACGGCCTCCTTGCCTACCAGCGCGCTCACCTCTTCTTGGCCGCGATCCCGAATAGAGCGCACCTTAACCTTATCCCCAACTTTGATCACCATAGCCGATCAGGGTAACCGCGAAGAGCTTCTCCACTCAAGATGGTACGTCAAAAAGGATCCCTGCCGGGATCTGGCCCGACCGGGCTGAGGCCAACGGGGATTGGCTAGAATGGGAGGAGAGCGTTGCGCCCCCAGCTGCCCCTGTGATTGCCCTCTCCCTCAAGCCCGCCAACTGCTCCTGGAGCGTTATCAGCTTTCCCTCCACCCTCTACACCCAGCCGGTTCTGGATTTGTTGATCGCAAAAGTTCCCCCCCCCTGGAGAGCGGAGGTGCGTTTGGGCCTGCAAGAGGCGATCATCAACGCCGTTCGCCACGGCAACGGCCTGGATCCCAACAAGAGGGTGATTGTCGAATACGCCAGCTCCGAGCCGTTTTATCAGTGGCTGGTGCGGGATCAGGGCTCCGGCTTTCGTCCCCAGGAGGAGCTAAACCGCTGCCGCTGCGGCATCCTGGAAACGGAAGAGTCGGGGCGGGGAATGCTCCTGCTCACCCAAATTTTCGACTTTGTGCAGTGGAACGAGACGGGCAACCAGCTCTACCTGGGCAAGTACATTCACCCCGGCTGCCGGGATCCCTGGATCGTCTAATACCACTGCCAAAACAGCTTGCCCCTCTGGAGAAGCCAGCGCCCCCGATCCGGATAGGGAGCCTCGGACAGCGTCAGGGCAGTGGTGGCGAAGGCCAGGCGCGTGGACGACCAGCGGGATCCCTGCAGTTGGGGCAGCCAAGTTTCCGGTAGAACTCCCAGGGATCCGTACCCATAGCCCAGGTTGCGGTGGGGCAGGGGGGCCACCAGGCGGCGCCAGGCGCGGTCAGCGCTCAAGGGGGGATCCGCCAGGGCCGCTTCCAAAGCCGCCAAAGAAGAAGCCAGGTAGGCATAGCCTTCCCGGTCGGTGTGGTACACCTGGGCCAAGAGGGGCGATGCTCCCGGGATCGCGGGCAGGGCTTGGGGAAGAGCCTCTGCCGCCTGCAGCTGGGGAGAGCCTCCCCCGCCGCTGACCTGCAGCAGCTTAGCGGCCAAGAGGGGGATGTCTTCTCGCGGCGTGGAGTGGCTTGGCTGGGGTTGCGGCTGGGCCGCTGGCTTGCTCCAGGCGGTGGCGGTGCCACGCTTAGTTGCAATCGATACCACCTGCCAGCCCTGGGCGATTGCCCGCTCATCCAGCGTTGGCGCATCTGGCATCTCGCCAACCCACAGCCAGGCCAGTTCTCCATCCGTGGGCAAAAAGGCAAGGGCGAACTCTCCCCTTTCCGGCAACACGTGCTGCCAGTCCAGCTCCACCTGCGATTGCAACTGCTGCAGCCATTGGCCGGGATCCAGCCGCAGCCCGAAGAGGCTCAGGGGCTGCATCTGCCCCAGGCTCTGCCAAAGGGCAGCCCAGTTCTTTCCGGAAATTAGCGCTAGCGTCTCATCAGGCAGATGCCGAATAACCTGCGGACGAAAAGTTTCTCCAGTCGGCAAAGCAAAGTCAGCAGGCGTATGCCAAAGGACGGCAGTTTCGGCCACCAACCCCCGGAAGTTTACCCCCAGCCCCAGCCCCACTGCCTGCAACGCCAGGGCGTCGGGAGAGGGGGATTCTGGATTTTGCCAGAAAGCCCAACCCACATGCGCCTCCCGTAACGGCTGGATCACCTGCCGAAACCGTGGCTCGGTCACCAACGACAATTGCGGCAACTGCCAGGCATCGATGGCGGCGCGAATGGCAGCAGCCTGTTCTGCCAGCAGCACATAGCGCTTGCCGAAAAGGGCTGCCGCGAACCCCTGCAACTCCGGAAGTGGGCTGGACACCACCTGAATGCCCTTGTAGGTATCCACCTGCACCGGCAAGCCGGCCAAGCTCTGCCGCTCCCACAATAGGTTCAGCTCGAATTGGGCAAGCGCCGCGTCGCGAGTTTCCAAGGCAACCAAGGTGCCCCACTCCGGCAAGCTGGCCAAGAGGGTACTCTTCCCCAGCCAAGGCTGCACCTCTTGCTCAAAGTCCAGGGATCCCCCCGCCAACACGGCTCCCAGCCAGCCCGGGCCTGCGCCAGAGAAGAACTTCCGCCACTGCTGGCGAGTGGCGCGTCGTTGGGAAGCGGGGGTTGCCGCTTGCCAGAATGCCTGCAAATCCTCGAGAGGGGCGGCCAGCAGCAGCAGCGCCTGGGTGGAACGGGGGGCTAGGCCTACAATCGGCGGCAGCGGCGGACGAGACAGCAACAAAGCCAAAGGGCTTTGGGTGAGCAGCCAGGTGATGGCCCACACCATCATGGCAGCTAGAAGGCCCAGACCGATCAGGATCCTGCGCAAGAGTTGCCGTTGTCCCATACCCACATCCACAGCCTGAAATACGCGCTGTCTCGCCTCGGTGCCAGCACCTCAGCATGGCGTAACCATCTTACCTGCGAGGGGAAGTTTGCGCGCCTTGCTTGCCTTTGGCCCGGACTCGGAGTGAGCGATAATGGGTGCGGCGTTTGCAGCGATGGCTCAGCGATGCGCATTTCCTTGAAGTGGCTGCGGGAATTGGTGGACTTTGAGCTTTCCCCGGAAGAATTGGCAGAAGCCCTCACCCTGGTGGGGTTTGAGGTGGAGGAGATTGAAGATCGCCGCAGTTGGGCTGAAGGGGTGGTGCTGGGCAAGATCCTAGCCGCCGAGCCCCATCCCAATGCTGACAAGCTGCGCGTTTGCCAGGTGGACTTGGGCTCCGAGCAACCGGCCACCATCGTCTGCGGAGCGGCCAACGCCCGCGCTGGCCTCCTCGTGCCTGTGGCCACGCCGGGCACTCATCTGCCCGCTGTGAACCTGACCATCGCCAAAGCAGAGAAGCGGGGAGTGATCTCGGAAGGCATGATCTGCTCTTTGGCTGAGCTGGGGCTGGAGAGGGTTTCGGAAGGGATCCACGAATTTCCGCCTGATTTGGATCTCAACCTGTACCCGCTGGGGTCTGACGCCCGCCCGCTGCTGGGCCTGGATGATGTGGTGTTGGATCTCACTTCCACCGCCAACCGCGCCGATGCTCTGAGCATGGTGGGGATTGCCCGCGAGGTGGCCGCCCTCACCCGCAACCCGCTGCGCCTGCCACCAGTTCAGCCCCTACAGGCCAAGCCCATCCCCAATTTCAAATTGCGCATTGCCGACGCCAAGGCCTGCCCCGCCTACAGTGGCGTGTTGATTGAGGGAGTGAAGGTCGGCCCTTCTCCCGACTGGCTAAAACATCGCCTGGCCGCCGCTGGCATGCGCTCCATCAACAATGTTGTGGATGTTACCAACTTGATCTTGCTGGAATGGGGCCAGCCCCTGCACGCCTTCGACTGGGATCGCCTGCTCCAAATCATGGGCAGGAAGAAGCCCACCATTGAGGTGCGCTTTGCCCAGGCGGGAGAAACCCTAAAAACCCTGGACGGCCAAACCCGCACCTTGCACCCTGAAAGCCATCTCATCGTGGCCGGCGGCCAGCCGGTAGCCCTAGCAGGTGTGATGGGGGGAGAAGAGACAGAAGTGAGCTCGGCCACCACTAGCATTTTTTTGGAGGCAGCCCTCTTTGACCCAGTGGTGACGCGCCGCTCGGCCCGCTCGCAGGGGCTGCGCACAGAAGCCTCGGCCCGCTACGAGCGGGGGGTTAATTTTGCTACCCTCGACCTGGCGCGGGATCGGGCGGTGCAGTTGATTTTGGGGCTGGCGGGAGGATCGGTGGTTGGCCTCACTACCTTTGACCAACGTCCGCCCTTAGAACGTACCCTGAAGCTGCGGCTGTCGCGCCTCATCGACGTGTTGGGGGAAGAGGTGCGGCCAGAGGAGGTGGAGGAAATCTTGTCGGCTCTGGGCTTTCAGCTTTCCCGCTGTCAGAAAGTTGCCCCGGAGGCTCCCTCCCTCCCTGCTACGGAGACAGCGAGCGTGGCCTGCTGCGTTTGGCAGGTAACTGTTCCCCCCTACCGCCTGCGGGATGTCGAACGGGAGATCGACCTGATTGAGGAATTTGCCCGTCTCTACGGCTACGACCGCTTCTCGGAAACCCTGCCCACGGAGCCGCAGGTGGGATCCCTCTCTGCACGGGAAACATTGACCCGGCAAATTCGCGAGGTGATGCGGGGCATCGGTCTGACGGAGGTGTACCACATCTCCCTCTGTCCGGCGGAGGAGGACAGCTCCCTGGTCAAAATCGCCAATCCGCTTTCCCCCGAGTACTCCGCTGTGCGCAAGGCGCTGTTGCCGGGCTTGGTGGAGGCTTTTCGCTTCAACTGGGATCAGGGCAACGGCCCCCTACAGGCTTTTGAAATTGGCCACGTCTTTGCCTATGCCCCTCCCTCCAGTCCTGAGCCCTATCAGGAGGCGGAGCACCTGGGCGGCATCCTGGGCGGGGATCCCAACCCCAACGACTGGCGGCACCACAACCGACCCATGGACTGGTTCGAGGCCAAGGGGCTCTTGGTCTCGGCGCTGGAGCGGCTGGGATTTGCCCCCGAGTTTCGCCCGGATCCCCCTGAGGCGCAGTCGCGGCTGTTGCACCCCGGTCGGCAGGCCGGTATTTGGATCGAGGGATCCCGCACCGGCATCTTCGGGCAGTTGCACCCCCGCCTTTGCCAGGAGAAGGACTTGCCGGATGAGGTCTATGGGTTTGAGCTGGAGTTGGATCCCTTGCTGGCCAGCCTGGAGAGGCGGGGCCTGGTACGATTTTCTCCCTTCTCGCCTTTTCCGGCCTCGGATCGGGATATCGCCTTCTTTGCGCCGCTGGAGCTGTCAGTGGCAGAAATTGAGAAGGTGATCCGCCAGGCGGCGGGCCCCCTGCTGCAGTCGGTGCAGCTTTTCGACGAGTACCGCGGCCAAAGTGTGCCGCCGGGCCAGCGCAGCCTCGCCTTCCGCCTGGTCTATCGCGCTCCGGATCGCACCCTCACCGATGCGGAGGTGGAAGCCGCGCAAAACCAAGTAAGAGCCCAGTTGGAGAAACACTTTCCGGTTACCTTGCGCAGCTAGCAGCCTGTCAGTTTCTAGTACGATCTTCTGGAAGTTTTTGTCTTACACGGGATCCCTAGCCGTGCAGACCAACGCCTCTCTTTCAGGAACAACCAGCCCTCAGGCTGTGACCTGCGATCCCCTGACGCGGGCGCAGATTCTCATCGAGGCTCTGCCCTACATTCAGCAGTACCAAGGCCGCGTCATGGTCATCAAATATGGCGGCGCCGCCATGGTGCAGCAGGAGCGCCGAGCTGAGGTGCTGCGGGATATTGTTTTTCTTGCCTGTGTCGGCATTCGGCCGGTGCTGGTGCATGGAGGAGGGCCGGAGATCAACAGTTGGCTGCAGAAGTTGGACATCCCCTTCAAGTTTGTCGATGGCCTGCGAGTAACCGATGCTGCCACCATGGAGGTGGTGGAGATGGTGCTGGTGGGCAAAGTCAACAAACAGATCGTGCAGCTCATCAGCCTGGCCGGCGGCTCGGCAGTAGGGCTGTGCGGGCGGGACGGCAATTTAATTCGAGCCCGCTCCCAGGGCCGAGCGGAAATTGGCTTTGTGGGAGAAGTCAGCACCATCAACCCCCAGTTGGTGCAAACTCTGTTGGAGGGCGGCCAGATCCCGGTGATCTCCAGCGTGGCCGCCGACGAGACGGGCCAAGCCTACAACATCAATGCTGATACGGTGGCTGGGGAGCTGGCGGCCTCTCTGGGGGCCGAAAAGTTAATCCTTCTCACCGACACCCCTGGCATTCTCAGAGATCCTGAGGATCCCAGCTCCCTGATTCCACTCCTGGATATCGAGATGGCCCGCCAGTTAATCCAGAGCGGCGTGGTTAGGGGCGGCATGATCCCCAAGGTGCAGTGCTGCATTCGCGCTCTAGCGCAGGGGGTTCGAGCTGCCCACATCCTAGACGGGGGATCCCCTCATTCCCTGCTCTTGGAACTGCTAACCGATGCCGGCGTGGGCACTAAGCTTGTCCCCTCTCAATTTTCCGCCCAGTTGGAGAGGCTCAACAGCGGGGCTGGCTAGGCCTCTTTGATAAAGCGGCGGATCTCCCCCACCTGGCCAAGAAATTGGCTATCCACGCTCAGTTGCGCCACGGCTTGGCGGGTCTCTTGTCGGATTTGGCTGGGCTCTAGCTCGTTGCTGGCGCGCACCTGTTCCGGTTGGGTTTTATCGAGAGCCCAAAAGCCCGAAACAGGCCAAACAGGAGGCCACCGCTGATCAGCAGCAGCCCCGCCACCCAAATCGGGAAAAAGATTTTCGCGTAGGAAACTGAGTAGGACGTTGAGTAGGTAGACATCGCCGGTTTTTCTTCATTAAGCTGCCTACAGCCTGCCCTAGCCAAGCGGCCAGAATGCCCTGAAACAGCCAGTTTTCCATCTGTCCCCCAGCAACAAGCAGCGCAGACCCCACCCCCCCTCTCCCTTTGGGAGTGGGGACGGGGGTGAGGGCCCACCCTCTTCAGGGAGCGAGGTTTCAGTAGATAAGTT
>NZ_JANSJA010000240.1:0-27521 GCF_047462335.1 Synechococcus sp. H60.1 | reverse complement strand
GCTTACCCCTGCGCGAAAGCAAGCTATGGCAGGGGAGAGAGGGTCAAGGCTAGTGGGTTGACACTCCTCCGACTTTAGTCGGGGGAGTCTTACGCAGTCCACAGACAGACTTGCAAAGGCGCTCTCAAGACGCCCCTAGACGGTTCCTTGGAACCCAGTCTCAAGGTTCCGCTCACTTGTTGACTTACAGCACTGTCCGGGTCTTTCACCGGGGTGGGTACTTACATTGGCGAGCGACTCAAGTCGCTCAAGGACTCCGTCCCGCTAACGCGAACGGGCTTTTCCGCCCCGTACTAAATTAGGGGGCTACCCAGCTGCCCCGCTGTGTCGATGCGTCTGCTTCGGCAAGAGGCAGCTCCGGCAGAGGTGCCGGCTGAGGGAAAAAGTCGATGACCTCCCAGGTCTTGGCATTGGGAGAGGGATGGGCCAATAGCCACCGTTCGGGCAGGGTCTTGGGCTCTGCTTCCTCAGGGGAAGGGGAACTTTGCGCCTTCTGGTGGGCCAGGGTGAGCTGGAAGGGATTCCCCTGGCGGCGGTAGGGGCGGCGGGATCCCGGCGGCTTGACAATTAGGGTGTAGGTGCCGCTGAGGTGGTGGCCTTCCAGTTTCTCTCCTGAGGCCAACAGCAGGGGTTCACGGCGATCCTGACGGATTTGGACATCCTGCACTTCCAGACGGGCTGCCAAGCGGTCGCCGCCCACCAGAGAGGCAACCGCCCCAGCCGGGTGGGAGATCTGGTAGGCCAGCGCCTGCTGCACAACCGGCTTGGGGGGACGGGGGCCACAGCCCCCCAGTAACCCCAACAGTCCAATAGCTAGGAGGCTCATCAGGCAACGCAGGCTATTGCGCAGGGCCTGCCCCCTGTGGCGCCGGCCTCTCTCCAGTTTTGCCATGGCCTCCCCCTGAGCGATCCCTGTTGGCATCGTGGCCAAGCCCCTCAGACGACTGCCACGGTGGGGTGCTGCTTCAAGTACTCGGTATTGACTCCCGACTCGCGGGTGAGAGCCACCAGGCCGGTGCGGGCGATCTCGCGAATGCCAAAGCTGGTCAACATCTTGATAATCGCCACCATTTTGCCCGGATCCCCTGTCACTTCCAAAGTCAAAGACTCTTCCGCCACATCCACAATCCGGGCGCGGAACATCTGCGCCACGTCCATAATGGCGGAGCGGGTTTCGATGCTGGCGTTGACCTTGACGAGCATCAGCTCCCGTTCCACACAGGGGACATGGGTAATGTCGGTTACTTTCAGCACGTCGATCAACTTGTAGAGCTGCTTGGTCATCTGCTCCACATCGTGCTCATCCCCCTGCACCACCATGGTGATGCGGGAGATGCCAGGCCGCTCGGTAGGGCCGACGGTGAGGCTGTCGATGTTGAAGCCGCGACGGGCAAACATGCCGGCGATGCGGGTTAAGACCCCGGGCTGATCCTGCACAAGAGCGCTGAGGGTGTGTTTCACGGCAGCCACAGAAGGAGGTAGGAAAAATCGAAATACTCAGTGGAATTAAGATGGCGATAAGCAAATTTTACGCCAGTTTCGCAGCAATGTTCTGACGGGAGCTCTGGGGATCCCTTCGACCTCGCTAGCCAAAGGATCCGGCCTCCCCGTGCGGGAGCTGCCGCAAAGATCGATGCGCCTGTTCCTGCAAAACTAGGTTGTGGTGTTGGCGGCTGACCTGCAAGGCGGCTTGCCAACTGGAAATAGCCGTTGCCCTATCTCCCATATTCTCGTAGGCCAACCCCCGACCGTACAAGCCGTACTCGTCGGCGGGATCCCCGAGGTTGCCGTCCGCTTCCAAGCGAAAGGCCTGGTCGTAATCGTCGAGGGCAGCTTTGATCTCCCCCAGCTCGTAGAGAAGATTGCCCCTGATGTAGAGAACGTGGGGTTGGCAGGGTTCTGCCTCTAGGCTGCGGCTGAGGTCGGCAATGGCCTCGTCATAGCAATCGGCCCAAGCATAGGCAACGCCCCGCCGATAGTAATGGGCCGGAGAGGGATCCCAGCGGATGGCCTGCGACCAATCGGCCACAGCCGTCTCCCATTCTCCCAGGTAGCCGTACAGCGTAGCGCGGCAGGCATAGGCGGGCGCCAAGGTGGGATCCCGACGAATGGCCTCGTCCAGGTGGGTTAGAGCTGAAGGCAGGGATCCCTGTTGCATGAGCAGGTTGGCCAAGCGGAGGTGGTGGGGGGCGTTGGGGTGTAGGCGCACCAGCTCGGTCAACTCCGCCGTTGCCCCCTGCAGATCCCCTTGCGACTGGCGAATCAGGCCGCGGTAAAGGTAAGGTTCTGGCCGGCGCGGGGCCAACTGGGTGGCCTGGTCGAAGTCCGCCAGCGCCTGGGGAAGTTGGCCGAGTTCGAGGTAAACTTGGCCCCGCAGAAGGTGGGCGTTGGCCAGTCGGGGATCTAGCTGCAGTGCCAGGTTGAGCTGCTCGACGGCCCCCATCAGATCCCGGTTCAGCCACCGTTCGCGACCGCGGTTGTAGGCCAAGATGGCGGGGCGGGTGAAGGCAGAAATGGCTGCCGCACTGGCCAGACCCATCACCGCCGAGAGGCGCTCCTGCCGCCAACTGGCCAGGCCCCCCAACAGCAGGGCAGCCGCGACCAACAGGCGCAAACCGGCAGAGTCGTGGGCTTTGAGCATGGCATCAACCCGGAGCCGTTTGAATCTGTTTTTCTGATTCTGCCTGATTGGGCAGCGAGAAACACAGGGGGATAGCTTGGTGGCCCCGCACTGCGGGGCGGAAGAGCCCGAAGGCAGCTTTAGTTGCTCTCCCATCGCGCCAGGGAGCCGGAGGCCTTAGCAAGCACCTAGTACTGTGGAAGACCCAACCAGTGCAGAGCGTGGGGGCGTTGCTCAGCAAAGTCAGCAGAACCTCAGGGCTTTACGAACCTAGGGGATCTCTCTTCGTTCAGGCTGGATCGAGATAAGAAGGAAGGGGATCCCTGCTGTTTCCTTATTGGGTGGAATGGGAATTCTAGGCCCAGAGCATCAGCCGCAGCTCATAGGGATCGTGCATATCGGGGTGAAAGGGCAACAAGCGGATGGCCAGCCCCTGTAGGCCGCTGGCCTCGTAGCGAATCTGGCCGGAGAAGATGGCGCGATCCTCCACCGTCTCCACGTAGCGCAGGGGAGTTGCCTGGCCGTTCTGGATCTGGCCGTTGTCGTCCACCGGCCCCTGGTAGGCCTGGACGATCACATCCTGCGGCTGCAGAGATCCCAGCCGCACCTCGACAGTCACCGTAAGGGGATCCCGGGCCATCACCACTTGGTCATCTTGCGCCGAGGGGAGGCCGGCGGCGGAAGCTTTCTTCGGGGTTTCAATCTGGACATTGAGGACCCGAATGTTGTACCAGTTCTCCTGCAAATGATTGCGCCAGCGGGTGAACTGGCGAGCCGACTCGAAGTTATCGCGGCGCATGCGGTCGAAGTAGTTACTGAGGGGGATGTAGGCCCGCTCGGCATACTCCAGTACCATGCGCTGCGTGCTGAAACGGGGGCAATTGAGGCAAATTGCCTGCTTCATGCGCTGAATCCAGGCGTGGGGCAGGCCATCGCTGCCGCGCTGGTAGAAGAGAGGGGCAACCTCTTGTTCCAGCAGGTCGTAGAGGGCATTCGACTCCACCTCATCTTGGTAGGCGCGATCCTCGTATTCCTCGCCGCGGCCAATGGGCCAGCCGGTCTGGTAGTAATCGGCCTCATCCCACCAGCCATCCAAAATGCTCAGGTTCTGTCCACCGTTGGCCGCCGCCTTCATGCCACTGGTGCCGCTGGCCTCGCGGGGGCGCAGGGGGGTGTTTAGCCACACATCTACCCCGGCCACCATCAGGCTGGTGACGTACATGTCGTAGTCTTCGATAAATACCAGCCGCTGGCGAAACTCTGGCTGGCGCGACACCTGCACAATTTGCCGGATCAGCTCCTTGCCTGGGTTGTCGCGGGGGTGGGCCTTGCCGGCAAAGATAAACTGCATTGGGTACCGGGGATGGTTGAGCAAGGCCTTGAGCCGTTCCAAGTTGTGAAACAGGAGGGTGGCCCGCTTATAGGTGGCAAAGCGGCGGGCAAAGCCAATCGTGAGCACTTCCGGGTTGAGGGCTTCAGAGGCCCACTGAATTTCCACCGCTGAGGCCGCCCGCTTTTGCAGTTGCTCCACCAGACGCTCGCGGGTGAAGGTGATCAGGCGGGAGCGGCTGCGCTCGTGGGCCCGCCACAGCTCCCCATCCGGGATCCGATCCACTTTCTGCCACAGGGGATCCGAGGGAGGAGCCTCCGCCCAATCTGGCCCCAGGTAGCGGTCGTAGAGGGCTTGGTTCTCCTCCCCTACCCAGGTGCGGGCATGCACCCCGTTGGTGATGGAGGTAATCGGTACTTCCTCCAGCGGGATCCCGGGCCACAGCCGGCTGAACATCTTGCGCGAGACCGCCCCGTGCAGCTTGCTGACGCCGTTGACAAACGAGGCCATGTTGATGGCCAGCACCGCCATGCTGAAGGGGGACTGGAAGTCGCCGGTGTTTTCGCGGCCCAGGGCCAAAAAGCGCTCCCGACTCAGGCCCATCTGGCTGTAGTAGAAGCCGAGGTAGTAGTCAATTTTGTCGGGCGGGAACAGGTCGATCCCGGCGGGTACCGGCGTGTGGGTGGTAAACATCTGGCTGGACTTGGCCACCTGCCAGGCCTCTTCAAAGCTCAGCCCCTGCTCCAGCATCAACAGGCGGATGCGCTCCACGGCCAAAAAAGCCGAGTGCCCCTCGTTCATGTGGTAGACGGTGGGATGGATGCCAAGGGCGCGCAAAGCCCGCACGCCGCCGATGCCCAGCATGATCTCCTGGTGGATGCGCACGTCCTGGTCGCCGCCGTACAGCTCATCGGTGATGTCTTGGTCGTACTGGCTGTTGGGCTCGATGTTGGTGTCCAAAAGATACAGAGGCACCCGCCCCACCATCGCCTTCCAGATGCGGGCAAACACCTTGCGCTTGGGGTAGTCCACCTCAATGCGAATCTCGCGGCCCTCCGCATCCCGCTGCAGCTCCAGGGGCATGTTGAAGAAATCGTTCACAGGGTAGCGCTCCTGCTGCCAGCCGTCGGGGTTGAGGTACTGGCGAAAATATCCCTTTTGGTAGAGCAGGCCCACGCCCACTAGCGGCAGGCCTAGGTCGCTGGCTGCCTTGAGGTGATCCCCGGCCAAAACCCCCAGGCCCCCTGAGTAGATGGGCAAACAATCGGCCAGCCCAAACTCGGCTGAAAAATAGGCGTAGCACTCCCCTTCCACCGCTTGGGCCGAGCGATACTTGCGGTACCAGGTGTCTTCCTGCAGGTAGCTCTGGAGCTGTTGGCTGGCCCGTTCCAACTGGGCCAAAAAGCCGGGATCCTCCGCCAGCTCGTCCAGCCGCTCCTGCCGGATCTGCCCCAACAAAGCCACCGGGTTGTGACCACAGGCATCCCACAGATCCGGATCCATGCGCCGGAACAGGCTGCGGGTTTCCACGTTCCAACTAAAATGCAGGTTATAGGCCAGCAAGCGCAGACTTTCCAGAGCAGCCGGCAGGTAGGGAGTAACCTTAAACGTGCGTAACGGCTTCATAGTTAGGACGCGTGCAGGTCGCCACTGCCAAGCTACCCTGACCTCGGCGGGAGAGCACAGTTTTTTACAGCTTCTTTCGAGTTGAAGGCCGGGATCCTGCCTAGGTACCACCTGCCACCTCCAGGGAACCAAGGCATAGCGCATTCCTTGTTACATATGGATCTAACTGCACCCCTGGCCGACACCATTGCTGCCATTGCCACCGCTGTGGTGCCCGAGCAGGGCAGCATTGGCATTGTACGCCTTTCCGGCTCGCGGGCTTTGGCCATTGCCCAGGCCATCTTTACCCCCGCCCGCCGCAACGCTACCTGGGAGAGCCATCGCCTCCTCTACGGCTGGATCCACGATGAGAAGGGCCAGCGGTTGGACGAGGCCCTAGCCGTCTGGATGCAGGCCCCCCGCTCCTATACCCGCGAGGACGTGGTGGAGCTGCATTGTCACGGCGGCATCATGGTGGTTCAGGCCACGCTGCAGCAGTGCCTGCGCCAAGGGGCACGGCTGGCGCAGCCGGGGGAGTTCAGCCTGCGCGCTTTCTTGAACGGACGCATCGACCTCACCCAGGCCGAAAGTGTGGCCGATCTGGTGGCGGCCCGCTCCCCCCAGGCAGCCCAGATGGCGCTGGCGGGGCTGCAGGGCAAATTGGGACAGTCCATCCGCGCCCTGCGCCAGGAGCTGCTGGGCTTATTGGCCGAGATCGAGGCGCGCATCGACTTTGAAGAGGATCTGCCCCCTCTGAATGTCCCGGCTTGGCAGGCCCGGCTGCAAGCCATCCAGGCCCAGATGCAGGCCCTGCTGGCTACCGTCGAGCGGGGGCAACTGCTGCGCACCGGCGTGAAGGTGGCCATCGTCGGGCGGCCCAATGTCGGCAAGTCCAGCCTGCTCAACGCCTGGTCGGGCCAAGACCGCGCCATCGTCACCGACCTGCCCGGCACCACCCGCGACGTGGTGGAATCCCAGTTGGTGGTGAGAGGGATCCCCGTCCAGCTTTTGGATACTGCCGGCATTCGCGCCACCGACGATCCCGTGGAACGTCTGGGGGTGGAGCGTTCCCAACGCCTAGCCCAAGCTGCCGATGTGCTGCTGCTGGTCATCGACGCCCAAGCCGGCTGGACGGACGCCGACGCCGCCATCTACGAGTCCATTCGCCACCGCCCCCTCATCTTGGTCATCAACAAAACCGACCTCGCCCCCCCCGACGGGATCCCCCTCCCCGCCGAGATCTCTTACCGTGTCGCTGCCGTTGCCGCCCAAGGCCAAGGGATCCCGGAGCTGGAAGAGGCCTTGGAGCAGCTTGTTACCCAGGGGCGGCCCCAGCCCAACCTGGAGGTGAGCCTTAACCAGCGCCAGGCCGCCGCTCTCCGCCAGGCCCAAGCCAGCCTGGAACAGGTGATCCAGGCTATGCAGGCGCAGCTCCCCCTCGATTTCTGGAGCATCGACCTGCGGAGCGCCCTGCACGCCCTTGGCCAAATCACCGGCGAGGAGATCTCCGAAGCGGTGCTGGATCAGATCTTCAGCCGCTTCTGCATTGGCAAGTAAGTGCTTACTAACTCATACTCACTCTGAGTTTGTGTTAGTATGGGCTCAGTCGGGAATCGGCAGGCCGAGGGCCGCAGCGGATCCCGGATAATGGAAACACAACTTGGGAGGTTGGCTATGGTTACCGCCGCAAAAACCCGTCTCTACTCCACCCAGATCGACTTGCCGGCCGAGACCCGTGCGCAACTGGTGGAGTTGCTCAACCAGTCCTTGGCCGACACGCTGGATCTGAAAACCCAGGTGAAGCAGGCCCATTGGAACGTCAAAGGCATGAACTTCATCGCCCTGCACGAGATGTTCGACACCTTTGCCGGCACCCTGGAGAACTACGTAGACATGCTGGCGGAACGGGTTACGGCTTTGGGGGGCATCGCCCGCGGTACCGCTCGCATCGTCGCCCAAACCTCGAGCTTGCCTGAATACGACCTAACGGCTGAGGAAGGTCGGGCTCACCTGCAGGCTTTGGCGGCCCGCTACGGCCAGTATGCGGCTGCTGTCCGCCGCAACATCGACCGCACCACCGAGCTGGGGGATGCCGATACCGCCGACCTGTTTACCGAGATCTCGCGCCAGATCGACAAAGATCTCTGGTTCATCGAGGCTCACCTGCAGGCGTAACGCTGGCGAGGCAAATCTAAGGCAAGCGGGATAGGCAAAATGGGCGTCAACGCTCCCCTCCTTTACTTGGTGGCTTTGACCAGTATCCTCAGCGTGGTGGGCTACTTCGTCCTGCGTGAGGTGCTGCGGGTGCGGGCCCAGGAAAAAGTCATCCGCGAGCTGCAGCCCCGCCTGAGCAAAGGCAAGGGATCCCCACAGGAGCACTATGAGCTGGGCAGCGTCTATCTGCAGAAGCGCCTCTACGACCAGGCCATCCTCCAGCTCAAAAAAGCTCTAGAGGTGGCCGGGGAGAACATTCCCCCTGTCTGCAACGCCCTTGGCTTTGCCTACTTCAGCCAGGGGCAGTACGACCTGGCCATCCGCTACTACAAAGACGCAGTAGCAGCGGATCCCGGCTATGTGACCGCTTGGAACAACCTGGCCCATGCCTACGAGAAGAAAAATCTCTACGGCCCCGGCCTAGAGGCCTACGAGACGGTGCTGAAACTGGATCCAAAGAATGCCATTGCCAAGCGCCGCGCCGGATCCCTGCGCAGACGTTTGCAGCCCAGCCCCCGCGGCTGACCACGTTTTATCTGTATAGATGTCTGTGCAGATATGTATAAATACTTATGGCAGCTTGCCTATCGATTTTAAGATTACAACATCATAAACATTGGTGAGTGACTCAAGTCACCCGAAGGCTTTTCCGCGTTGCCGGGGCTGGTATTATGTCTTAAAAAACGAGAGGCCATTTCATGGATGCACAATCGGTGGCACCTGTGGTTCTGGTAATCCTGGATGGCTGGGGTTATCGCGAGGCCCCTGATGGCAACGCTGTCCTGGCCGCCCGAACCCCTGTTGTGGATAGCCTATGGGCTACCTACCCCCATACTCTGCTTCAAGCTTCGGGGCGAGCCGTGGGCCTGCCGTCAGGGCAAATGGGCAACTCAGAAGTGGGACACCTGACCCTCGGGGCGGGGCGGGTGGTGCCGCAGGAGTTGGTGCGTATCAGCGACGCCATCGAGACGGGATCCCTCTTCCAGGAACCCCTCTTGGTGGAGGTTTGTCATCGGCTCAAGGAGCAGGGGGGCCGTTTTCATTTCATTGGTCTCTGCTCTGAGGGGGGGGTTCACTCCCACATCGACCATCTCTACGGCTTGCTGAAACTAGCGGCCCAGGCGCGGATCCCTGCCTATGTCCACGCCATCACCGATGGCCGCGATACCTTGCCTCGCGACGGGGCCAGGGTTCTGGCCGCCCTGGAAAAAGAGCTGCAATGGCTGGGCAATGGCGTCATTGCCACCCTGAGCGGCCGCTACTACGCCATGGATCGGGATCGCCGTTGGGAGCGCACCCAAAAAGCCTACGAGATCATGACAGAAGATGGCCCTGGCTGTGGCCGTAGTGCCGCCGAGGTGATGGAAGCTTTCTATGCCCAGGATCTCACGGACGAGTTCATCCCACCCACTCGCCTGGCTCCGGGGGCGGTGCAGCCGGGAGATGCAGTCATCTTCTTCAACTTCCGCCCGGATCGCGCCCGCCAGCTTACCCAAGCCTTCGTCTGCCCCGACTTTTCCGGTTTCCAGCGCCGTCTGATTCCGGATCTCGCCTTCATCACCATGACGCAATACGATCCGACCTTGCCGGTGCAGGTGCTCTTTAAGCCCCAGAACCTGGATCACCTGCTGGGCCAAGTGGTGAGCGAGGCCGGCCTCAAGCAATTGCGCATTGCCGAGACGGAAAAGTACGCCCACGTCACCTACTTCTTCAACGGCGGTATCGAGCAGCCCTTTCCCGGCGAAGATCGCATCTTGGTGCCAAGCCCGCTGGTGGCCACCTATGACCAAGCGCCGGAGATGTCGGCGGTGGAGGTGACCGACAAGGCAATAGAAGCTATCGCCCGCCGCGAATACAGCCTCGTGGTACTCAACTACGCCAACCCCGACATGGTGGGCCACACCGGCAACTTCGAGGCCACCGTGCGGGCGCTGGAGACGGTGGATCGCTGCCTGGGCCGTCTGCTGGCGGCGGTGGCGGATGCGGGGGGTACCACCTTAATCTTGGCGGATCACGGGAATGCGGAGCTGATGTGGGACGAGCAGGGCAACCCCTGGACCGCCCACACCACCAACCCCGTGCCCTGCATTCTGGTGGAGGGGGAAAAGCGCAAGATCCCTGGTCGCGGTGGCGATGTCAAGCTGCGCTCTGGCGGCACCCTGGCCGATGTCGGCCCCACCCTGCTCGAGATCCTAGGCCTACCTCAGCCGCCAGAGATGACAGGGCAATCTCTTCTGCAGCCGGCAGAATACACCATCCTGCAGCGCCAGCCCAGTCCAGTAGGGCGCTGAGACCGGGAATTGCTCACTCGGCCACTGGGATCCCTGCCTGGGCCAGCCAAGCTTTCAGCTCCTCCCAGTTGCGGTAGAGGGCCAAAACCTGCGAGCGCTCAGGGTGATAAGGGGCGCTCAGGCGCTCCAGCTGCAAAAAGCGAGCCTGGGGGGGGATCACCGCCACTTCCGGATCGGGGGGCGTGGCCCGCCGCAGGGAGCTGCTGTAGCCGCGGTAGATTAGCACCAAATCAGCTTCTCCCTCGCTTTCTACCTCCACCCGCAGCACTTCCTGGGGATGAGCCTGGCTGTAGCGCTCCAAAGCCAGCGGCCAGGGCAGAGCACTCATGCCAGCTCCCCCTTGTCTGCACCGGGCCGCAGCCGCCAGACAAAGTAAACGCTGTAGAGCAGGTAGGCCACCAAGCCCCAAGCCCCCACGCTCCCCAGCAGCTCCGGCGGCACATTGGGATGGAAAATCTCTCGAAACCCCAGCGGCGGCTCAAACCAAGCTCGACACTCTGACGACAGAGAAGCCCGGAAGGCACAAGGCACGAAGGCTCCCGAAAAGAGGATCCCGGCCCCCATGTAACCGGTTACAGCCCACCGCCAGAGCAAAAAAGCTCGTGCCGCCCAGCTTCTCGACTGCCTGAGAGCAGTGCTCCAATCCTGCCAGAACCACAGGCAGACCGGGATCAAGAGCCGCGCCATCGCCCCGCTCAAGAAGCTGATGGGCAGGCCACCAATCATCAAATACACCGTCACCGCCAAGAGGCTGGACACCCGCCAATAAACGATCAAGAGCTGAATCAGAGGACGTAACCCCACCGCAAAAGCCCAAATTAGGAGAGCCAACGGCAGCAGCACCGTCAGCGCCACGGCCAAGCTGTAGTCCACCCAGATTGCCTTGACCAGCCAACTCACGGGGATCGTCCTCGCCCTTTGTTCTCACTGCCCCATAGTATATAGAGCGGCAGGGTCGGCGGGATCCACCTCAAAACAACAGGAGGTAACAGAACATTGCAGCTTCTCGGCCACCCCAGGCAAAACTTTACATCCGAGGGCTTTCAGAAAGTTTTCCATTTTTGCCGTTGTCAATCCGTGAAGGTGGTAGATTCTTAAAGGAACATCTCCGTCTGTCGAAGGGCTAGTTGTCTTTCGAGGCGATAGTTGCAAGGTTCCATCCCGTCCTGGCCCGGCCCAACTCGTTAAGTATTGTTACTTAGTCGTGTTATTTTGGGTTAAGGCCAGATCCTCAGAGGTGGTGACCTCACTCCCATGGCACGTTCTTCCCGACTCCTCTCCCACAGTCCTGCCCGTTGGAAGGCGACCCCGTGGAAGCCCAAGCCTTTGCCGCCCCTAGAGGAGGCGCCGCCTCCGCCCCAGCAGAAGGCGGGTCTGGACTGCCAGAGTGCGTCGCAGCCGTCGCTTGGGCCGGGCAAAGCGGGTTTGGGGGAGAAGGCAACCACGGCAGGCAGGAGCTATGAAGCGCTGCAGCTATGGTTGGCGCTGGTCACCCTGGGGGTGAGCCTAGCCATTGCGGTGGGGGTGGCTTTGGTTTACTCACTGGCGGTGGCTGCCAACTATTTGCTGGGGGCAATCGTTGGCGTAGTCTATCTGCGCATGCTGGGCCGCGGCGTCGCGGAACTGGGCAAAAGTCGCAGCCGGCTGGGCGTGACGCGCTTGGCTTTGTTTGTCGGGTTGATCGTCCTGGCCACCCAGGTGAAGTCTTTGCAGGTTTTGCCCATTTTCTTGGGGTTCATGACCTATAAGGTCACCCTGCTGATTTATCTTGTCCAGACCTTGACCCGTTCGTCTTCTTCTGTGTGATGCTCATGAATCTGTTCTTCTCCTCTCCTCCTCTGCTAGCAGAACTTGAGGTCGGCCATCACCTCTATTGGCACCTGGGCAAATTCACCGTTCACGGGCAAGTTTTGATTGCCAGTTGGATTGCCATCGCCCTGATCTTGACCGTGGTGCTGTTGGGGACTCGTCAACTGCAGCGGGAGCCCGCTGGTCTGCAAAACTTTATCGAGTACACCCTGGAGTTTCTCCAAAGCATTGCCCGTGCCCAGATTGGTGAGAAAAACTTCCGGCCCTGGGTGCCCTATGTTGGCACCTTGTTCTTGTTCATCTTTGTCTCCAACTGGATGGGCAACCTCTTCCCCTGGAAGCTAATTCCCCTGCCGGAAGGAGAGCTGGCCTCTCCCACCAACGACATCAACACCACCGCCGGCTTAGCACTGCTCACCAGTGTTATGTATTTTGTAGCCGGCATTAGCAAGCGTGGGCTGGCTTACTTTAAGAAGTACATCGAGCCCACGCCAGTTCTGTTGCCCATCAATGTCCTGGAAGATTTCACCAAGCCTCTCTCGCTGAGCTTCCGTCTGTTCGGCAACATCTTGGCAGAGGAGCTGGTGATCGCGGTGTTGGTGTTGCTGGTGCCGTTGTTGATCCCGGTGCCGGTGATGATCCTATTTCTATTTACGGGGGCCATTCAGGCTTTGATCTTCTCCACCCTCTCAGCTGCTTACATTGGAGAGGCGCTGGAAGGTCACGGGGGAGGGGATCACCACGATTGACCCAGGAGTTGGGCCAACCGCTGAGTTCAGGGCCCAGCTCTCAAAATCTCTCCAATGGGTCGTTGCAAGGGATCCCTTCTCTGGTAAGGTTTGTTGGGGCCGAGAGGCCACCGACAAAGAGGCGATCGGTTCGGCTACTCAGGCCAGATCACCTCAAAGTCAAAAGGCGCTGTTGCCAACAATTTGTTTTGTACTGACAAGGAGCATCTCACTATGGATCCGTTAACCTCTGCTGCTTCTGTGTTGTCTGCTGCTCTGGCGATTGGCCTGGGATCCCTGGGCCCGGGGCTGGGCCAGGGGAATGCTGCCGCCGCCGCTATGGAAGGGCTGGCCCGTCAGCCGGAAGCAGAAGACAAAATCCGCGGCAACCTGTTGGTTAGCCTGGCCTTCATGGAAGCGCTGACCATTTATGGCCTGGTGGTGGCGCTGGTGCTCTTGTTCGCCAACCCCTTCGCTTAATGCCTTCTGGGGGCGGCCCAGGCCGAGAGCTGGGGTCTTGCCCCCTTTCTTGCTCGATCTCAGATCCCGTTTCTGGTGGTGGAGCCCATGATCTGTTCAACCCTGTTGGCCGTCGAAGTGGCTGAGAAAAATGGCCTCTTCGATCTGGATGCCACCTTGCCCATCATTGCCGTCCAATTTTTGCTGCTGGTGGCCGTGCTCAACTCCCTCTTCTACGAGCCGGTTACTCGGGTCATCGACAGCCGCAACGACTACATCCGCGCCACCCAGGCGGAGGCCCAGGAGTGGTTGGACAAGGCGATGGCTCTGACCCGCCAGTACGAGGCTGAGATCGGCAAGGCCCGCCTACAGGCGCAGCAGGTGATCGCCGAGGCGGAAGCGGCTGCAGCCCGCATCCGTGCGGAGAAGCTAGCGGCGGCACAGGCGGAGATGCAAGCCAAGCTGGAAGCGGCGCGGCTGCAGATCGAGCAAGAGAAACAGGCGGCCCTCCAACAATTGCAGCAGCAAGTAGATACCATTGCTGCCCAGATCACCGAGAAGCTGTTGGGCAGCGCCCGTTAAGTAGCCGGTTGAACATTCCTTGGGAGTAGCGCGTGATGCTGGTGTGGAGCCTGGTGCCCGCTTGGCTTTTGGCCGTGGCCGAGCCGGTTACGGAAGCCACTGAGGGTTCTGCAGAAAAGGGGATCCTGGATGCGATTCTGGAAAGCAACTTAATCAACATCGCCATTATCCTCACCTTGCTGTACATTTTGGGGCGCCGGGTGGTGGGGGAAGCTCTGGCCAAGCGGCGAGAAGGTATCCTCGAGGAGCTGCGCCAGGCGGAGCAGCGCAAGCAGGAGGCGATCGAGAGGCTGGCGGAGGAACAACAAAAGCTGGCGCAGGCTCAGCAGGAGGCGGAGCGCATTCGCAAACAGGCGGAGGCCAACGCGGAAGCCCGCCGGCAGGAGCTGTTGCAGCAGGCGGAGCGGGAGATCGAGCGGCTGCGCGCCAACGCCGAAAGGGACCTCTCTGCCGAACAAGAGCAAATTGTCCAGGAGCTGCGCCGCCAGATTGTGCGCCAAGCCCTGCGCAAGGTGGAGCAGGAGCTGCCGCAGCACCTCAACGAGCAGGTTCACCAGCGCCTGATTGAACAAGGGATCCAGATGATTGCCCGCTAAGGAGGAGGAAGGGAAAAGCATGATCAGCCGCACCATGGCCGCCAAGGTGGTCGATCCCTACGCCGAAGCCCTGGTTTCTCTTGCCTCTGCTCAGGGGCTAATGGATACCTTTGAGGCCGACATCCGTTTCATGGCCGCGGTTCTGCAGGCCACGCCGGAGCTGGGCCAATTCCTCGCCAGCCCCCTGATCAAGGCGGAAGCCAAGAAAAACCTGCTGCAGCAGGTGTTTGCCGACCAGATCCACCCCCTGCTGCTGAACGCTCTTAAGCTGTTGAGCGACCGTCGCCGTATCATGTTCCTCGAGGCCGTCTGCCGGCGGTTCTTGGAGCTGCAGCGGAAGCTCCAAAATATCGTCCTGGCCGAGGTGACCACGGCGGTACCCCTGACGGAAGCGCAACAGCAGTCGATTCGCGAGCGGGTAAGAGACTTCACGCAGGCCAGGGGTGTGGAGCTCCAGATTGCCCAAGATCCCACACTGCTGGGTGGGGTGATCATCAAGATCGGCTCCCAGGTGATCGACCTCAGCTTGCGCGGCCAGTTGCGTCGGCTGGCGCTGCAGTTGGCCTAAATTGGCCCAACGTTTTCCTTAATAATTTTGGATCCCTTCCTATTCCGTTGAGAGGACTGCTATGCCTACGATTCGCCCAGACGAGATCAGTACCATCATCAAGCAGCAGATCGAACAGTATAACCAGGAGATGCAGATCTCCAATGTCGGTACCGTCCTGCAGGTGGGAGACGGCATTGCCCGCATCTACGGCCTGGAGAAGGTGATGGCCAGCGAGCTGCTGGAGTTCGAAGATGGCACTGTGGGCATTGCCCTCAACCTGGAGGAAGACAACGTCGGCGCGGTGCTGATTGGCTCCGGGCGCAACATCCAAGAGGGATCCACCGTCAAAGCCACGGGCAGAATTGCCAGCATCCCGGTGGGCGAAGCCCTGCTGGGCCGCGTGGTGGATCCCCTGTGCAACCCCATCGACGGCAAAGGGCCGATTCACTGCACCGAGACGCGCCTCATTGAGTCCCCGGCCCCCGGCATTATCGATCGCCGCTCCGTGTACGAGCCCCTGCAAACCGGCATCACCGCCATTGACGCTCTAATCCCCATCGGGCGGGGGCAGCGGGAGCTGATCATCGGCGACCGCCAAACCGGCAAGACCACCGTTGCCGTGGACACGATCCTGAACCAGAAAGGGCAGGATGTGATCTGCATCTACGTAGCCATTGGCCAGAAGCAGAGCACCATCGCCCAGGTGGTGGGCGTTCTAACCGAGCGAGGGGCAATGGACTACAGCATTGTGGTGGCTGCCGGCGCTGACAGCCCGGCACCGCTGCAGTGGTTGGCCCCCTATTGTGGCGCCACCATTGCCGAGTACTTTATGTACCAGGGTAAGCACACTTTGGTGGTCTACGACGACCTCTCCAAGCAGGCGGTGGCCTACCGGCAGATGTCGCTGCTGTTGCGGCGTCCGCCCGGTCGGGAAGCCTACCCAGGGGATGTGTTCTATCTGCACTCGCGGTTGCTGGAGCGGGCGGCCAAGCTGAACAGCCGGCTGGGCGAGGGATCCATGACGGCGCTGCCGATTGTGGAAACCCAGGCCAACGACGTGTCGGCCTATATTCCCACCAACGTTATCTCCATCACCGATGGGCAGATCTTCTTGGAGTCGGATCTGTTCAACGCCGGTATTCGCCCCGCCATCAACGTTGGCATCTCTGTCAGCCGCGTCGGCTCGGCGGCCCAGACCAAGGCGATGAAGAAAGTGGCCGGCTCGATCAAGGTGGAACTGGCGCAATATCGGGATCTGGAAGCCTTTGCCCAATTTGCCTCTGATCTGGACGAGGCCACCCAGAAGCAATTGGCCCGCGGCCAACGGCTGCAGGAGATCCTCAAGCAGCCGCAATATTCGCCCCTGTCTTTGGATCAGCAGGTGGCGATTATCTACGCCGGGACGCGGGGGTATTTGGACGACATTCCGGTGGAGAAAGTCTCCAGCTTCAAGCAGGGCCTGCTGTCCTACTTGGGCACCACCCATCCCAAGTATGGCGAGATCGTCCTCTCCACCAAGCAACTCACTGAAGAGGCGGAAGAGATCTTGAAAACCGCCATCACGGAGTTCAAACAGAGCTTCCTGGCCAAGGCGGCTTAGTTGCCGGGGATCCCTGCTTTGGGGATCCCCATCCAGTAACCACAGCAGAGGGGATCGGTTATGGCAAACCTAAAGCGGATTCGCGATCGCATCAAGGCGGTGAAAAATACCCGCAAGATTACAGAGGCCATGCGCCTGGTGGCGGCAGCACGGGTGCGACGGGCCCAGGAGCAGGTGATGGCCACCCGTCCCTTTGCCGACCGCCTAGCCCAGGTTTTCTATCGGCTGCAAACGCGGTTGCGGCTGGAAAATGTCGAGTTGCCTCTGCTGAAGCAGCGGCCCATTGAAACGGTGGGCCTGTTGGTGGTGGCTGGGGATCGGGGCCTGTGCGGTGCTTACAATGCCAACGTTATCAAGCGCACCGAGGAGCGGGTGCGCGAGCTGCAGCAGACGGGGCTGCAAGTGCAGCTTTACCTGGTGGGCCGCAAGGTGGTGCAGTATTTTCAGCGCCGCTCCGCTCCCATTGCCAAGACCTACGTGAACTTGTCCCAGATTCCTACGGCGGCGGAAGCTGCGCAAATAGGGGATCAGCTCCTCTCCGCTTTCCTGTCCGAGAAAGTAGACAAGGTGGAGCTGATCTACACCCGCTTTGTCTCGCTGATTAGCTCCCGTCCGGTGGTGCAATCGCTGCTACCTCTGGATCCCACGCGCCTGGCTGCCCGCGACGACGAGATTTTTAACCTGCTGGTGCGGGGGGGAGAGTTCACGGTCGAGCGCAGCAAGATCGTTGCTCCTGTCTCAGCCCCGCCGCCAGACATGATCTTCGAGCAGGATCCGGTGCAGATTTTGGACGCGCTGCTGCCGCTGTACTTGAACAACCAGTTGTTGCGGGCTTTGCAGGAAGCAGCGGCCAGCGAGTTGGCGGCCCGCATGACGGCCATGAACAATGCCAGCGACAACGCCAGCGAACTCATCCGCACACTGGGCCTTGCCTACAACAAAGCTCGGCAGGCGGCTATCACCCAGGAGATCCTGGAGGTCGTTGCCGGAGCTGAGGCCCTATGAACTTCTCTCCCACCCTCACCCCCAACCCCTCTCCCTCTGGGAGAGGGGAGTTAGGGAAGGACGTAGGGAGACGTTTTATTTGAGGAGCCTAGATTGCGTCGCTGGGCTATCTGGGCGTTGAGCAGGATCACCGGCAAAATCCCCACCAGGACAATCGCCAAGGCGGGGGCGCCGGCCTCGGCCAGGCGTTCGTCGGCAGCCATGCGGTAGGTGTGGACGGCCAAGGTATCGAAGTTAAAGGGCCGCAACACCATCGTGGCCGGCAGCTCCTTCATCACATCTACAAACACCAGCAGCATCGCTCCCAGGATCCCGCCTCCCATCAGGGGCAGGTGCACCCGCCACAGGGTGCCCAGGGATCCCTGCCCCAAGCTGCGGGCTGCCTCGTCCAGGCTGGGAGGAATGCGCGCTAGCGTCGCCTCGACGGTGGACAGAGCCACCGCCAAAAAGCGCACCAGATAGCCAAACACCAACGCCACAATAGTGCCGCTGATCACCAGACCGGGCGGCTGTTGAAAGAGCGCCTGCCGCAAGTAGCTCAGCAGTTGATCCAGTTGCCCCAGGGGAATCAGAACTCCTACTGCAATCACCACGCCCGGTAGCGCGTAGCCCAGGGAAGATAGCCGCACCGCCAGCCGCAGGCCCCAGGCCCGCTGTAGCCGCAAACCGTACAGCACCACCACCGCCACCGAAACGGCAATCACTGCTGTGAGCGTGGCCAGGAGGAAGCTGTTCTGGGCGTAGCTCCAAAAGCGGCGGCCCAACTCCCCCTGGCGCAGGGTCATATGGAGCAGGATCAGGGCAGGGATAACGAAGCCCAGCCCAATCGGGATCCCACAGGCCAGCCACGCTCCCACCCCCCGGATCCCGTGCAAGGGATAACGACTTGGGTTTGGCTTGAATCCTTGGCGATAGTAGCGCGCCCGCCGGCGGGAAAATTGCTCCAGGGCCATCAGTAGCAACACCAACAGCAACAGCAGCGCTGAAAGCTGAGCTGCTGCCACCGGATTGCCCAGAGCTGTCCAGGTGCGGTAGATGCCGGTAGTAAAGGTATCGACCCCAAAATAGCTGACGGTGCCGAAATCGTTCAGGGTCTCCATCAAAGCCAGCAGACAGCCGGCCACGATCCCCGGCCGGGCCAAGGGCAAGGCCACCCGGAAAAAGCTAGCCCACGGCCCGTAGCCCAAGGAGCGGCTCACCTCCAAACAGGCCACCGACTGTTCCTGGAAGGCCAGCCGTGCCGAGAGATACACATAGGGGTAGAGGGTGAGGACGAGCAGCAGGATCGCCCCCCACAAGGAGCGAATGTTGGGGAACCAGTAGTCGCCGATCCCCCAGCCGGTAACCCGCCGCAGCCAGGTCTGGAAGCCGCCGGTTACTTGCAAAAAGTCAGTGTAAGCGTAGGCCAACACATAAGTAGGAGCCGCCAGGGGCAACACCAGCATCCACTCTAGCCAGGCCCGCCCCCAGAATTCGCACATTGTCACCAGCCAGGCAGTGCCGCTGCCCACCAGGATGACTCCCAGCGCCACCCCCACCATCATCAGCAGGCTGTTGTGCACGTACAGCCCCAAGACCGTGTCGGTCAAGTGCTCCCAAACCTGCCGCTCATCAGCAAAAAGGCTGAGGAGAACCGTCAGAGTGGGAATCAAAATTAAGCCCGTCAGGGCTAAGGTCAGCAACGTCCAACCGCTGAACCAGCGCGTCCAAGCTCTCTTGAGAGAATGGTCAAAGCGTTTACCCAGACTTAGCCAAGCTAACTTTTCCATCAATTGCAATTGAAATCCCTGAGAGCTGGCAAAAACTTTTTCTTCACCGTACTGTTTCCCAATTGTCAGGCAAATCTTAGGAAAAAACAAAGAAGCTAAGTCTCAAGACTCAAACTTGGGACTTGATCCTGCTTTGGGGCTGCAACCGGGGAGCCAAGAAGAAAGCTCTTGGCAGCCCCGGCGCTTTTCATCGCCAACCGGCCCGATCCATCACTTTTAGAGCATCGGGGGTAACGCGGCCAATGCTGGCGGCGTTGATCGTGTCTTCCTTGAAGGTGCCAAGGCTGGCCACCACCGAGTCGATCTCCGCCCCCGGCAGCACCGGGTATTCGTTGTTGCTCTGGGCAAAGATGGCCTGCGCCTCTGGGCCGGAGAGGAACTCCAGAAACTGGATGGCGGCCTCTTTGTTGGGAGCTGTTTTCAAAATTCCGGCGCCGCTGATGTTGACGTGGGTGCCGCGATCCTGTTGGTTGGGAAAGAAGATGCCGATTTTCTCCGCTACGGCGCGATCTTCGGGATTGTCGGATTTGATCAAACGCGCCAGGTAGTAGGTGTTGGCTAGGGCCACATCCCCCACGCCAGCGGCCACGGCTTTGATTTGATCAATGTCTCCCCCTTCCGGCGGGCGGGCAAAGTTGGCCACCAAGCCGCGGGCCCACTGTTCGGTTTCTGGGATCCCGTGCGCCAGGATAATGGAAGCCGTCAGAGATTGGCTGTACACATTGCTGGAGGAGCGGGTGAGCACCTTACCTCGCCACTTGGGGTTGGCCAGATCTTCGTAGGTGGAGAGCTCCTTGGGATCCACCTTGTCTTTGTTGTACATGATCACCCGCGCCCGCTTGGTTAGGCCAAACCAGTAGCCTTCCGGATCCCGCAGCGATTCCGGGATGTTCTTAGAGAGCGTCTCGGACTGGATGGGCTGAAACAGGCCTTCGTTCTGGGCGCGCCACAGCCGGGCCACATCCACCGTCATGAAGATATCAGCAGGGCTGTTGGCTCCCTCGCTGCGGATACGTTGGGCAATCTCATCGGCGTTGCCCTGCACCCAATTGACGGTAATGCCCGTTTTCTGTTTGAAAAGTTCGTACAATTCCTCATCAGTGCTGTAGTGCCGAGAGGTGTAGAGGTTCACCTCCCGGTTGGCACCGCGGGCCGGACGCCCCAGCAAGCCTGCCGCCAAGGCCACCGATCCCAGCGCGGCTCCACTGACCAATTGCCGTCGCGATAAGCGCATACCCAACTCCTAAACTCAAAAACATTTCAAGAAAGGCTGCTGCATTGACCCAGTCAGCAATGCCTTTACCCGAGAAAGCACTTGAAAACCCCCTCCCTGAAATCAGGGCAGTTCCCTCAAATGCCGGCCTTTTGACCCTTCTCTAGGCCAAGCTTATTGAGATTTTTACTCAAGAACTTGGCGCTGGGGCAATGATAGAGGATCCTAAGTACCGAGTCAAGCTGTTGGGAGTCGTTCTCATCTTTGAACCGTTTGGCCCAAGATCCGCCAACTCTCGCTGGAAACAAGAGCCAAGGTCGCTTCTCATCGCGGCTGGCCGGGCAAGGGGATCCCTTACCGGAATATTTTGGGTAGGGCGGGGTTCTAGACCTGCCTTGGGTATAAAGGGAGCAGGGTAGGTGGTGGAGTATGGTGGGATCCCTTTCTCATCAATGGCTGGATGAGCAACTGCAGGACAATGGCCGGGATCCGGGTGTTTTCATCCTGGTCTGTGGCTACAACGACTTGGCAGCGTTGACGCTGCAGATTCTGGAAGACTTTGGACAGCGCGCGGTGGTGGTGGCTCCCGGCCCGCGGCCTTCTTTGTTAAAAGAGCAGTGGCAATACCTAGAGGGGGATCCCCATCAGCCGGAGGTGTTGCGCCAGGCTGGGATCGAGCGGATCAAGGTGGCATTGCTTGTGGAGGACAACGACCAAGCCAACTTCGAGCTGGCTCTCTTGATTCGGGATCTCAACCCGCAGGTGCGCATTGTCTCTCGTCTGTTTAACACCGGCCTTGCCCGCTACCTGGACTCGATTTTGCCGCAGCATTTTTCCCTGTCGGTGGCTGCCTTGGCTGCGCCGGCCTTTGCTCTGAAAGCTGTCTCGGACGAATTTGTCGGCTACTTCGAGTTGCCCCAGTTAGAGGCTCAGCCGGCCACGCTGCCGCCGGAGCTGGCGAATCCGCTTTATTTTGGCGCTCCCCAAGAGACCACCCTCTGGAACGTGGTGGAGCTGACCATCGGCTACAACTCCCGTCTGCTGCACATGCCCCTCTCGGAACTGGAGGAAACCTTTCGGGCGCGGGTGCTGTTTCACTACCCGGTGGACGGGCTGTCCGACTTTTCCGAGTCTCGGGTTTTCGACGATTTCGACCACGAGGCAGAGCTGCTGGAGGGGGATCGCATTTTGGTGATCTGCGACCCCAGATCCTATCTGCACCTGTTGGAGCGCAACGGGCGGCGCGGCTCTTCGCGGGCACAACGCTGGGCCAGCGGACAGGTGCAAGACAAACGACAACAACAGCGAGGCAACTCGTTCAGGCAGCTCCTATCTTGGCTGCGCAGAAGCCTGCAGGGACTGCTGCAGGTCAAGCCCATCGTGCGCACCCTCACCTTCACCTTGGGAGCCATGCTGGTGCTGGGGATCCTTAACTTTAGAGCTATCGGCAAATCCGTGGTTGACGGGCTGTTGCTGACCATCGTGGTGTTGACGGGGGGGTATGGGGACATCGAGGCTTTTCAGCAGGCGGAGACCCCTCTAGGGGTGAAGGTGGTGGCGGTGGTCATGACCTTGGTGGGGGCTGCCCTGGTGGGGTTGATCTACGGATTGGTGACCGACAAGTTGGTGAGCAGCCGCTTTGGCTTGGGCCGGGCCGCCCGTATGCCCAAAGCGGATCACGTGGTGATCGCGGGGTTGGGACGGCTGAGCTACTTGGTGCTACAGTTGTTGCGGCAAATGGGCTATGAGGTGGTGGTTGTGGAGCCCGACAGCGACAATCCCCTGCTGGCGGCGACGGAACGGGAGGGGGCGGTGGTGATCCGGGGCAACTACGCCTTGGCCAGCACGCTGCAACAGGCTCGCATCCAAAGCAGCCGCTCTTTGATCTGCACGACGCCTGACGATCTCACCAACCTCGAGACCGCCCTGACCGCCCACAGCCTGCAACCTGGGATCCGCACCATTTTGCGGGTCACGGATCCTGAGCTGGCGGCGCGGATGCAGCGGCATCTGCAGACGCTGGGAACCAGCTACAGCACCACGGCCCTGGGGGCGCGGGCTTTTGCTACGGCAGCGTTGGTGGGATCCGTTTACGGCACCTTGACTTGGGACGGGGAAACGCTGCTGGTGACGCTGCTGGAGGTCTCGGCCCATGACCCTTACCTGGGGCTATCCCTACGGCAACTGGCCCAGGATTACGACCTGGCGATCTTGCTGCATCACTCCCGACCGGGCCGGCCCTGTGTTTTTCCCAAGATCTGGCAGAAAGAGGGCGAGACCCTGTTGAAGCGGGGGGATCGTCTATACGTGATGGGGACGGTGGGATCCCTGATTCGCCTGGCCCAGGGACGCCCTCTGCCGCCGGAACTCTATCAAGTGCGGCTTTTGGAATACCGCAACCCCTACTTTGAAGACGAGATCCTCTCCACCTTGGCGTTTTATGCGCGGCTGCCCAAGACGGCCCTGAAGCCGCTGTTGCGCTGCCTGCCGGCGGTGGTGAGCCCCCCTCTCCCCCGCGACAAGGCCATTAAGTTGGCCCGCCAACTGCGCAAAATGAGCACCGAGGTGCAGGTGTTTGCCCAGGTGCAGGCCGAGCAGCGGATCCCTGAAGTCCTCTAGGGCTTTTCCGCCACAAGGCGCACAAAGCGATTTTGCCCGTAGAGCTCTTGCGCCACCACTCTCAAGCCAACCTTCTCCAACAGCCAGGCCAAGTCCTCAGCGCTGAAGCGGTTGTGCTCGTAGAAGTGGGTAAACTGATCCACCAAGGTGTCTAGGGATGTTTCCAGCTGAAACAGTTGGGCTTCTGTGGCCGCATCGAAGTAGAGGCTAAGTGGGGCGCGCACCCAGTCCACCAGCAAAAACCGCCCCCCTGGCTTGAGCAGACGCCGCACCGCTTGCAACAGGCGCACCGGCTGCACCATCTCGTGGATCACCACCACCGCCTGAGCCGCGTCAACGCTGCCATCTGGCAGGGGCAAATGGGGATCGTGGAGATCGGCCTGCAGCAGTTGAAGGCCAGGGACGCCTTTCAAGTCTGCCGCTGCCCGCTCCAACATGTAGGGCATTAGATCTACGCCAATGAAATGTCCGCCGGGGTAGCGCTGGGCCCACTGCCGGAGGACATACCCCGGCCCCGTTCCCAGATCCAGCAGGCAGGGCGCAGCGGGCAAGCAGGGCTCAACATGCTGCTGCCAAAACTGCCAAAAGGTCTCATTGAAGCGGCCAGGAGCAGTAGCCAGCATGCGCTCGCAAAAGCTGGGGCCACGGTGGTGCTGGTAAAGGAGCTGAAAGGTATCGAGGCCAGCTTGGGTCATGGCTGAGCATCCTCAACAGATCCTGGGAACAAAGTCAGAGGCGTAGGCAGGGCATCGCAGCAACTCAAAATGTCGGCCTAGCGAGCAGAGGAAGCGGTGGAGAAGTTGGCGATGGCCGTCTCCAGGTCGTCAAAACAGGTCAAGACCTTCTCCATCGAGGTGAGGCTGAGGACGAGGGCGACGCTTTCCGGAACGCAACAGAGGCTGAGGTTGCCGCCGGCAGTCCGGCACTTGCGCAAGGCCGAGATCAGCACCCCCAGGCCGGAGCTATCCATAAAAGTAACCGCCGACATGTCGATCAACAGGTTGTGGTAACCAAAATCCAAAACCTGCTGCAGCAACTGCCGCACTTCGGAAGCGACCTTGGCGTCAAAGCGACCTTCCAACGGCACAATCGCCAGTTGTTGCCCTTGCGGAGTTTCGGCGGTACGGATGCGTAGCTTAAAATCCATTGCTTCCAGTCAAGACCTCATGCCCCACCTTAGCACCATCGGTTGCTGCTATGACCCCCTCGGCAGAAAATCCCTCTTCTGCAAACAGAGAGGGTATCCTTCTTTGCCATGGCAACTTCCCACTGGTTGAGATTGTCTGCCGGATCTAGGCGCGCTGTGCCGTTGAGGCAGCTACCCTCCCTTCCTCTTCAGCCAGGGAGCAATCCCTCACCCCCGGCCCCTCTCCCAAAGGGAGAGGGGAGCTAACTGCTCCGCCTGCAGACAGAGGGATCCAACCTTTACTTCCCGTCTCAGATCCTGGCGGGATCGAGGGCGTAAGTCGAATCGAACGCGGCAAGGGACATGTGCAAGCGGGGTCGGTGCATGGCCAGCAACTGGGCCAAGCGCTTGCGCAGCTCGGTTCGCGGCACAATTGCGTCGATGAGCCCGTGGGCTAGCAAGTACTCAGCCGTCTGGAAGCCTTCGGGGAGCTTGCCCTTGCCGATGGTTTGCTCAATAACGTTGGGCCCGGCAAACCCCACCTGGGCGCCTGGCTCGGCCAGGATCAAGTCTCCCAGCATGGCAAAGCTGGCGGTCACTCCCCCATAGGTGGGATGGGTAAGCACGGAGATAAACAACTGGCCGGCTTCGCGGTGCCTTTGCAGAGCGGCTGCCGTTTTGGCCATCTGCATCAGGCTGAGGATCCCTTCCTGCATACGGGCTCCCCCAGAGGCCGAAAAAAGGATCAGGGGTAGGTGATCGCAGGTGGCGCGTTCGGTGAGACGGGTAATCTTCTCGCCTACGACTGAGCCCATGCTGCCGCCCATAAAGCGAAAATCCATCACGCCCATCGCCACCGGGATCCCTTCCAGAGTGCCCAACCCGGTCAGGACGGCATCCTTGAGCTGGGTGCGCTCCTGGTAGGCGGCCAGGCGCTCGGCGTAGGGCTTTTGGTCGAAAAAGTGCAGCGGATCGGTGGGGGCCAGGTGCTCGTCGAGGGGCTGCCAGGAGCCGGGATCCAAAAGCTGCTCCAGCCGCTGCGGGGCTGTGATGCGATGGTGGTAGCCACAGCTTGGACAAACCTGCCAGTTCTGCTGCAGATCTTTGCTGTAGGTGAGAGCGTCGCAAGCTGGACACTTCTGCCAGAGGCCGTCGGCAATCTCTCGCACTTGCCGCTCTTTGTCGAAGGGGCTGCTGCCTGTCAAGTTGAGAGAAGTCTGTTTGCGCCGCTCGGCAAACCAATCCAGTAAAGACATAGCCGCTGAGGTACCCCCCTAGCTAGGGATGGCCAGAGCCGAATCTACAAGCCCTGCCGGTGAGCTGCGAAACTCATCTTAACGTTCTCAAGCTATCAAAGAATCGCCAAGCTGGAAATAGAAACTTGCAGTAGCCATGACCGCAGAAACCCAGTGGCAGGTGTTGACCACAGGGGATGGATCCCTGACCTTTTTCTCCCAGGAGTTTGGGCAGGCTTTTCACAACGTCAGCGGCGCCGCTCAGGAAGCGCTGGAGAAGTTCGTCCGCCCTTGCCGGCTGGATCGGCTGCCGTTGGAGCGGGATCCGGAGGATCCCATTTGTCTTTTGGATATTTGCTTTGGCCTTGGCTACAACTCTGGCCTGGCCTTGGAGACAATCTGGCAGGTGCGGCCCGACTGCCCTGTAGAAGTTATTGGCCTAGAGCGCTCCCCGCAGGTGCCCCGCCAGGCCTGGCAGGTGGGGGTGGGATCCACTTGGAGCTTTAGCCAGGAGTGGCAACACTTTATCAACGAGGGATCCTGGCAATCGCCGCGCTGGCGCGGAACGCTGCTGTGGGGAGATGCCCGCCAAACCCTGCTCCAGGTGCCGCTGGGATGGGCGGATGCGGTGTTTTTGGATCCCTTCTCCCCTTCCGTCTGCCCGGAGCTGTGGACGGTGGACTTTTTGCGGGCAGTGGCGGCGCGAATCCGCCCCGGCGGGATCCTGGCCACCTATTCCTGTGCGGCGGCGGTGCGAGCAGCCTTGCTGGAGGCGGGGCTTTTCATTGGCTCGACGCCGCCGGTGGGTCGCCCTTGGCCGGGCACGGTGGCCTCACCCCAACCGGATCACCTGCCGCCCCTCTCCCCCATGGAGCGGGAGCACCTGAAAACCCGCGCCGCTGTGCCCTACCGGGATCCCACCTTGCAGGGAGACAGAGCCCAGATTCGGCTGCAGCGCCAGCAGGAACAGCAAACTTCACCCCTTGAGCCCACTTCCGCCTGGAAACGCCGCTGGCTTGTGCAAGCCTAGCAACCGGAGGGCAGCTTTTGCCGGGGTTGCTGTCGGGGTGTAGCCAAGACACCTGCACCAGTCCCGTACCCTTACGCACGCTGCTGTCTCTTGACAAAGTTAAGCTAAGATAAAGCTTTTTCTCCAGGGAACTGCTATGTCTACACTGGTTGCCCTTTGTGCCGAACAGCACCGGGTTATCCTGCAGTTCTTGGCTCGTCTCTCTCGGGCCTCGGAGTTGGATCTGGAGCAGCGGCGTCTCTGGGTGCAAAGGTTGCGGCAGCGCCTCTCCCGCCACATTCAATTGGAGCGCCATGTCCTCTACCCGCTGCTCAGGACGGCTCTGGCAGCGGATCCCCAGCTCAGCAGCCAGGTCAATGGGCTGGAGCAACAGTTGCGGGATCAGATCCCGGAGTTGACCCGCTTTTTGCACCAGGCGGAGCGTGAGCCGCAGCAGTTGGATCCCTCTGCTGCCCTTCATTTTTATCGGCAGTTGCGGGCCCAGTTTGAGCAGGAAGAGAAGCTCTTGCATCCCCTCTTTGCCCAGCATGTTTCTCCCGCCGCCGAGCAGCAGCAGTTGCGCCTGTTCCGCAAGCGCCTGCAGGCCAGTGCCCCCAGTTCTGCCGGTCGTCGCCTCAATTTAGAGGAATGGGAGCGGCAGGCCGTGACTCGCCCTGTCTTGCCCCGCGAACGCCTTTGGCCCCCGCCAGGTAGCACGGCGTCGACGGCCACCCCTTAACCGAGGACGGTCTTGTCTTTGGATTCTGCCTTGGGTAACTTTCTGCTGGTTTTGGCAAGCTGGCCTGTGGTACCTTTTCCCCAGCCGACCCCTTGAATCGATGCAACCCTGGGATCCCGAAATCTACGTCGACTCGATGGCCCAACTGCTGCAACTGCCCCTGCATCCCGACCATCGAGCGGGGGTGATCGCAAACTTCGCCCGCTTTTTGCCCCTTGCTCAACAGGTACTGGAGTTTCCGCTGCCACCGACGGTTGAGCCAGATCCTACCTTCAACCCCCAGCCATGACCCCGGATCCCCCTCTTCTCGGCAGCGCCGACGGGTTCGCGATTGCCAGGGCCGTCTGCCAGGGATCCGTGAGCGCCCAGGCAGTGGTGGCCGCCTGTCTGGAGCGGATTCGCCAGCGGGATCCCCAGCTCAA